>NZ_JAZEUN010000021.1:0-86247 GCF_037029175.1 Galbibacter sp. PAP.153
GGTTTGCCACAACGGCAAACCCTTTCCACTATCAATCTAACAAACTAAATAATCAGTTATTCCATTTATCGTCTAAAAGTTTAATAAAGTAACCCCCTACAACGCTCCTTGCCTGGAAGCCCCTTTGGTTTCCGTTGCTTGTAAAGTACCAGTCGCTCATGGGAACGCGGTCTTTTGTTTCGGCCGCATAGGTATACACGGGGTTGGCCAGCTCTTCAAATGTATTTTTATCGCTGCTTAGGGTGGCTGTCCATAAAATCCAATCAGATTTGGTATAATCTGCCCTACTATCCAGTGGAAGACCATACTTATTCTGTTTGGTTAAATAAAAATCGATTTCTTTTTTATATACTTCCTTAGGAAACAGGTCGAACTGCATCACTTTATCCCACACAAGGTTGTATTTTTGGCTCCAAGTGTTCATATCGTTAAACGTAAGTGCATAGTGATTGCCGGCATCTGCAAGTTCCATCCATTTTTTGGCCATGCTTTTTGCCATATCGGTATATTTCTTGGCAATATCATCCTTGCCTAACTGTTTTGCCAGGTAACCATAGCTTCCAATAGCTACAATTGCCTTAACAGATAGGTTTGCATTCCTTGCCAAGTGCCCAGCGAAGTCATCGGTACATAATTGATTGCCCGGATCGAAACCTTTATCGGCCAAATAGTTTGCCCAAATGGTAAGCGTCTCCCAATGTTTTTTGGCATAATCTGCATTGCCTTCGGCTTTTGCTATGGCAGCTGTTAAGATAATCATGTTCCCAGATTCTTCAACTGGCATTGGCTCTCCGTATACGTGTCCGTTTGCCTTGGGGTATGTACCTATATCGTGTGCGGCAAAAGGCTTGTTATATTTGCCACTTTCAGAATAATAAAATATCCCTGTCAACATTCCCTTTAACAAATCTGGATTATATGTAAGATACAATGGCGCAGATGGGTAGGTTACATCTACCGTATTGATACAGCCGTTGCTAAAGTTTTCTTTTGAAAGGAACAATATTTCTCCTTTAGGGCTTTCTACTAGTTTGTGGGCCGCAATACTTTGCCTGTACCCTATTTCGCACAATTTGGCATAGTCTTCCCCTCCAGAGGCCACTGCCTGTTCGTGCAGGTTTTTATCGAAGGCGTTGCATTTGGCCATAATTTCTTTATAAGAAGTAGCAGCCTTGTCCAACTCGTTATCAATACTGTTTTTTCCATCCTTATTCCACCAAGGGCGTAGTTTATCGTGAAAGTATTCAATAGAATATTCATCATCGTAACCCAATAGCACCACATGGTCTTTGCTATCCTTCACGGTTTCTTCGGGAAATACCGTACTAAGCATCAATTCTTTACCTTCTTTTACAAAATCGCTTTTTTTGCCCTGCATAAAATCTATTTTTGCATGGGTTACCGAGCTTACGTTTTGTGTAACGTTTGCCGATTTTGGCGCAGCCACATATAAATACCCCCAATCTATGCGGAGATTATCTCCCTTTTTCTCCAAGACTGGCTGTTGTACGGTTCCAGTTTTAACATAGGTAACTTCTGAAGTGTTTCCTGTTGATGCCTGCATTAACTGGCTAGGTTCGTTGGCCGCCAAGGTAGACGAAGCTCCAAAATACACCTGTACCTTATGTTTATTTCCGTCGTTTGACTTGGTTTTGAGGGAAATGTAGGACACCGGGCGCGAAAACACGTCCAGATTGTCCATTAAAAGTGGCGAGATAAAGGTTAAGTTTACGTCCACGCCCCCGCACTCCAACACATATGAAGTTTGCGTAGCCGAAAGGTTCAATGATTTCTGTATGGCCACCTTGGCTTCTACCTCATCCTTTATTTTTTCTACAATACCGGCATCGAGCGCTTGCCCGCCCACATTGTTTTTTACATGAACCGCCAGGACATTGTCTGTTGCCTTTAAACTTTTAATTGCTTCTTGCGGAATGGTATAATATTCATAGCCATCGTTCCAGCATTTGCAGGTGTATACTTCGATCCCGTTGATGTATACCTCTACATCGTCGTCATGGCGGAGTTTAAGGAAGATTTCGCCAAGGTCTGTAGACTTTAAGCTAAAGGTTCTTCGGTACCAGATTTGGTCGCTCGTCCATTTTGTATTGGCCATGTCCCCATCTCCATAAGGAGCGGGTGCCGATTTCCACGAAGTATCGTTAAAATTGTTTTTTTGCCAGTTCTCGCCGGGATTTTCTTCGGTTATCTTGGCACTGTATGCATTTTCTGTTCCTGTTGGGATAATTGTTTTATAGCTGGGGGCATCGTCTCCCAGTACACGGTATGTTTCGCCGTCTACTTTTACCATACCGATAAGGGATTGATTGGTGCCTGTCCAGTGTTTGGTGGGAGATTGGTTGATTTGGTCTGTAAACGACCAAATACTGAAATATGGATCGTGCGCTACCAATGGATAAGCCGGTGCCTGTCGTTGATCTTCAATACTTTTAACGGGCTGTTGTACAGTTTCGTTGTTTTTTTTCTTTGTTGTACAACAGACCAAAGACAATAAAGCAATTACTAAAAGGTTTTTTTTAAGCATTTGTTCCTGTGTGTTTTAAAAATTATAAAAACGAGTGCTTACATTCATAGTGTAAGCACTCGAAGCTAACCATAAATAAAAGATTTAAAGAATCATTTATTTAGTACTAATCAATAATAAATTATAAATCTATTTTTTCAACCTGCGAGTATATCATGTCTTCTACTCCAGCTATTTTAACACCTATCCTTGTATAGAGATACTCTTTAGATGCTAACATTTCGGGTATTTCAACAGTCATGCTCACAGCATTTGGATTGGTAAAATCTCCATCTATTCTGGCATCGTTATAATCACCGTTATCTGATACAAATTGTGTTTCGTTTACGTACAACGTTACACGCTCGATATTCTTTGCATCTGCATCGGTAATTATTTTTTCAAGGCTACATGTTCCTTCAATGCTATTTCCTGTTTTATTAAAAGAAGCATTTTGTATTAAGTAATATGGAGTAACTTCAATGCTAATTTCTTTATCTCCGTCTAAACCTATAAAAATGGTATCTTGTTGTTGTTCATTTACGATATTGGTTCTAAAAGGGCCTTGTCCGTCAACAAACACTAGTTTATAATCCCCGTTATATAAGCGGGCACTAAACGAACCATCTTGTGCAATTCTAACCCCAAGCGGAGTAAGCGTTCCAAAACCCGGTTGCCATAATTGAAATTCAACTTCATTATTTCCAACGGGTACAGGATCTTGGTTATAGACAACGTTTCCTGTTAAAAAGGTACCGGGCTCGTCGAAATTATCTATATCATTACACGAAGCTAGAATGATAAAGGCTCCTATTAATATTATTAAATATCTTGCTTTCATGATTTCTGTTTTGATTTAATTATTGATTAGGGTTTCTAATAATCTTAGGGTTATTATTGATTACATCGTCCCCTATTTTAGAATAATAGTTCCCCAGCCTAAAACGATCGGCTCCTGTAACCCTAGCAGGCTTTACAATTTTATAGATATACTTGCCGTTGTTTGCACTGCCTGGGTCGTATATTTTGTAAGGCCACAAACCATAAGGTTGAGTCTTACGCTTTAGAGGGTCTCCAATGTTACCTGTCACTTCAGACGCTTCAATAGGAACCCCGTCAAGCACTTGATGTGCTATTCTCCAACGCTTTATATCGAAAAGGAAATGCCCCTCAAAAGCAAGTTCTATATAACGTTCGTGAACGATCCGATCGAAGGTTACATCTCCCGCCGAAAGCGAAGTAGTTATTCCCGCACGACTACGTATTTGGTTTAAATACCCTGCGGCAACATCGGCCTGGCCCAGCTCAAAGGCAGCTTCGGCAGCATTCAGCAATACCTCGGCATATCGATAACGCATTTGCCACAAATCGCTTTGCACACCTCTTTGTCCAGAAGCTGCCTTGGGGTCTTGAAACTTACGTATATAAAACCCGGTTTGCGCTGTAAATTCTAATCCGTCAATAGGACCGTCAAAACCAACAACCTGTACGGTACCCATGTCTCCCACTTCTTTTTGCTGTCCTCTGGAATCGCCAGAGATTACAGATCCATCCGGCATTTGGTAACCTGCCCAAATATCTACTTGGCGTCCTTTGAACGAGGATCCCGGTAAGATTACCGTTCCTGCCAAACGTGCATCCCTTCCTTCAAAAATATCGCCGATATTATCATAATAAACAGGGTTTCCGGATGCGTCTTCCACAGGAATAGGCTCGTATTGCCCATCTAAGGTTTCAAAAGATTGTACAAAGTTGAGTGATGGGTTGGTACGCCCGCCTTCTTCTTCTTCTGCACCAAATCGTGGCTGGTTTGATATGGTAAACCCATGTACTTTACCACTTTGTAATTTGTAATCTTCAACAAAAATAGCTTCGTTGTTTCCTATTTTGTCATAAAAAATACTGGCAAAGTTATCTGCTAAATCGGGTTTTTTCTGATACAATTCGTATCCGCCCGCTTCTCCATTAATGATTTCCTGTGCTGCGGTCAGTGCCGTTTGGTAATACCCATTAGCCTTGGAAGCAGGAATGCCTACCTCGCCGCCGGGCAAGGAAACTTGTGGGGTGCCGGCACCATATTTAGCAATAGATCCCGCGTAGAGTGCAGCCCTAGCTTCCATAGCCAGAGCGGCTCCTTTAGTAGCCCTTGACTTGGTGTCTATATCTGTTGGCAACAACTCTTTTACGGCCTCTGCCTCACTAATTACAAAGTCGTAAATTGCTGCTTCTGTTTCTCTTGGATGTTGTAAATAGGACGGATCTCCACTAAAATCATATTCTTCTGCTTCTAAAACCAATGGAACCCCTCCCATACGCTTTACCAGCTCAAAATAATAAGAGGCCCTTAAAAAGCGTGCTTCGGCCAAGAAACGTTGTTTGTCTGCATCGCTTAATTCGGTAGCGGGTTCGCATCTTTCAATAAATAAATTAATATCCCGAATGTATCCATAATCCCATGTGCCCCAGTCTCCATATCCATAATCGCTATTCTGGAAAGAACCATATCGACCGGCTTCAGACCAGAAGGCGATGTTAAACCGAGACATGGTGGACCAATCTTGAATCCAGGCAAAATCGTAATAACGGTCGTATAAATCTGCAATAACAGAAAGTGTTACTTCTGGGTCTGAAAAAACTTGCTCTTCAGTTAAAATATCGGTAGGCTCTCTATTAAGAAAGTCTTCATCATTGGCACAGCCAACACATAATAAAGCTGTGATTGTTGCTATATATATATACTTTTTCATCATTGTTGTTTTTTACGTTTAGATAGAAATATTAACACCAACATTCAATACTTTGTTCTGCGGATATTGTAAACCGTTATCATCTACAACCTCCGGATCGATTCCAAATTCTTTTAAGTTATCGAATGAGAAATAGTTATACGCATTTACATACAACCTTAATTTCTGCAACTTTAACTTATCCAGTACTACTTGTGGCATGGAATATCCTAGCTCCATGGTTCTAATTCTAAATGAGGTGATGTTATGTAGCCAGAAAGTAGAATTCCAATTATTACTATGGCTACCATTGTTATAGCGAAGACCTGGATATTTTCCCGGAATCCATTCGCTATTTGGATCGAACGGGTCTTCGCGGTGCCATCTATCCAAAAATATTTCATTAAGTGCTCCTTCGTTTTGATAGGGTTTTCTCCCTTCCCAGTTTTGGTTCCAAGAATATCCTGAAGCACCTGAAAAATCGGCTGTAAAATCAAATCCTTTATAAGCTAACGACAAACTCAAACCATAATTTATCAAGGGTTGAGTATTATTGTACCCAATAGGGGTTTCGTCATACCAATCTATTTTGCCATCTCCATTAATATCTTCATAAATTAAATCGCCGGGATTCATTGTAATGTTTCCACGACCGTCAATATCTACTGGATAATTATCAATTTGTTCCTGCGATTCAAATTGACCTATCTGTGTATATCCCCAAAATAAATTGTTGTATCTCCCTTCAGAAGAGTTTCTATATTCATCATACGAATTTCCAAAACGTGGTTTGTAACTTTCTAAGAATTTCGTTTTGGTATACGATACATTCCCCGAAACCATAATGTTTAAGTCACCAATATTCCCATAATAAGACAACATAAATTCCGAACCGTAAACAGCATCACTATTTACATTTTCGTCAGGCAAAGTATAGCCCAGCTCATTTGGCACCAATACATCATACTTCCTTCCTCTTAAGCCACTGCGCTCTCTGTAAAAATAATCGAAAGAACCGGTTAATTTACCATCGAACAAACCAAAATCTACACCAATATCGGTGATTTCACTTTCAAACCAAGAAATATTATCAATGGGTTGTCCTTTATCCCTACTTGGTATAATGGCTTCCCCGTCTATAATTACCGGAGTACCATCATTTGGATCGTACTCATATCCTGGAAGATAATCATAAGGGCCAATCCCTACATCATCATCACCCAATACTCCATAAGAAGCACGTATTTTAAAATCGCTTAAAATAGATTCTTCACCCAACCAATTCTTCATAAAAGGTTCTTCGGTAATACGCCATCCACCGGAAATAGAAGGAAATATACCAACACGCTTATTGGGTGCAAACTTCCATGATGCATCTCTACGGATGGAAGAATTGATATAATATTTATCCTTGTAATTGTATGTAAAGTTCCCTACGTAACCAATTCTTGCTTCTTCATATTCACTATCATCATAGGTATCCATGTCTGGAAAGTAGATTAATGGCAATACGTTGGTTTTTGGTACCGAGTGCACCCATTGTGTTTGCTCATTAATATCGATACGCTCTACCAAGAACATAGCAGTCAAGGTATGTTCATCATTAATTACTTTTTTATAGCTCAACGATCCCTGAAATACGTTTTGTATTTTTTTATGGGTTCTGCGTTCCCGCCATGGGTTGGTACTTCCACCTGTAACACTATAGGTGTCGTTGGCCGGATCGTATGTATAAGCTTCGTAAGTATACTCGTGACCGTTCATCACCTGATCTGCTATATAATATGAATACATTCCCTTTGCCTTTAACCCTGGAATAAACCCGAAATCGTATTCAGCACTGAAGTTATTTTGAAGTACTCTCCAAGTAGTTTGGCTATATCCTCCAACTTCAAAATTATGTAATCCCCAGTTGGTTTCATTATGACCAATATCGTTTAAATATTCAGGATTATCGTTTGCATACGGGCGTTCAAAAGGTCTGTTTCTAAGAATTGCAAACCGTGGCAACCAATAGTCGTCTGTACCAGGAATCCCTGGGTTTTTTCGTTCTTCAATCCTACCATTAATTTGAACCCCTACCTTTAAATTATCAGTAATTTGTGCATCTACGTTACTCTGAACGTTGGTTCTATCAAAAGTAAATTCATCTCCAAAAACAGCTTCCTGATTTAATTTTGTAAAAGATAAATAGTAATTAATTTTTTCGGACCCGCCGGTGGCATTGATATTAATGTTTGAAACTGGGGCGTTTTTCTTTACAATAAAATCCCTCCAGTTAAACGACTGATATCCATATTCTTCACCAATCCTATATTTTTCCAGTTCTTCGGGAGTAATCGATGTAGACCCAAATTCGTTCACCTCTGCCTCGGCCTTCCCTAACATCCATTCATAAGAATCGTTTACGGCCTCTGGAAAACGTGTCCAATTTTGCCACCCAGTATAAGCATCTATATTTACGGTACTCCTACTTCCCTTTTTACCTTTTTTGGTAGTTACCACTACCACACCGTTGGCGGCACGGGAACCATAAATTGCCGCAGAACCATCTTTTAACACCGAGATACTTTCGATATCATTGGGCGACAAGTTATTAAACTGTCCCGCATCTTGCTGTACCCCATCAATAACATACAAAGGATTTCCCATATTACGGATTTGGATATTGGCAGAAGCTCCAGGACGCCCATCGGGCATTCTAAAGCTTACCCCGGGCAATTTACCGGCTAACCCTGTACTTACGGTACTTCCTGCATGTACCTTTTCAATATCGCTACTTGTTATGGATGATATTGCTGCTGTTAAATCCTTTTTTTCTTGTGTTGAATACCCAACAACAATTACTTCGTCTAAAGCTTCAACATCTTCCAGCAATTGAACATTGATGGTTGTACGGCCATCAACTGAAACTTCATGTGATTTAAACCCGATTGAACTATAAACCAATGTAGCATCTGGACTTGCCGTTATTGTATAGTTTCCATCAAAATCGGTGGTTGCTCCATTTCCACTTGCTCCTTTAACGAGTACTGTAACATAAGGAATGGGTACTCCATCATCTTTTCCGGTAACGGTACCGCTAATCGTTACCTGATCCTGCCCGTATGAGTATAAACTCACCAAACCGCAAAATAGCGTCAGGATCATTTGTTTAATTAGTTTTTTAGAGTTTGTTTTCATTGAATTTCATTTTTTTGAAACATTTTGTTTTTAGTTAGCATTTCATTCAAATCAGTTTTACATTTTTTTAACAAAATCGTTTAAATAAAAGTAAAAAACACCTTAATAAAATTTTGTAAAAAAATAAAGGTCGATTATAGATTAGACAATGAGTTAGGGATTAAATTGTCAAATACTAAAAATTATCTTCCTTTTTTTGCTGATTTGATTATTTCAAAATACCATAATATATATGTGACTCACCCGTTTGTTTTGTTTCAATCTTTCGTACAAACTGTTCAAATTCTAATTTTACGTTAAAAAATGGATAGGAATAAGACATTATGCATAGGTATGAAACATAATGAATAGTTATCTGTTTGATAAATATTTATGTTTTCTATTGCCTAAAATGCATTTTTTTTTCATAAAAACAGACCTTATCCTCGACGTTGAAATAATAATCGTATCAAAATCCTTTCAGCTTACGGATAAAACATAAGCAACAGATGGTAATTGTTGCCTATGCAGAATGGAAAAAATTAGGGTTAACCCGATAGGCTTTCATATTTAAAACATGCATATGTCAAGCTTCCTTCATTAAAAGTACATATACAATATATCTCTAGATAAAAATGGAAAAGCCGTTTTACTAGACTTTTTGACAAGCTCATTTTTTATACTGAGCAGCACCTGAAACCGGTTATTTAAATTAGTTCCTTGTTTATAAACAAAAAAGGCTTCCGGTTTCCCGAAAGCCTTTGCCAAAATCCATGAGATTTGACTAGCTGAAAATAATTACAATTAAACTAACTATATGAAAAAATAATATTATTCATTAATGCTGTTTATTACTTCTTGGTTTACATCATGTACCTTTTTAAAGTCCATTTTATATACCTTTCTGTCGTAGGTCATAAATCCGTTTACCTCACCTTCAACATCGGTGGTTTGTGTATAAACAGCTGCGGAAAAACCGGTTTTTACAAAGCCCTTTAATTTGTTGGCATATTTAACATACTCCTTAGTGGTCTCGTTTGAGTTCTTGAACTTTACATACCCCCAATTGTTATCTGTTTTCCAAAGGTGGCCTTCAAGGGGCAGGCCAATCCCGCCATATTCCCCTAAAACGGTTACGCGGTTAGCATCGTACAAGTACATATCTGGATCAGGGTAATTGTGCAAATCCAAGATATCGCCGGTCTGGAAATGGTTTCCGCCACTCGCTGAATTTATAAGCCTTGACGGATCGTAACTTTGGGTCCATTCGGTAATTTCAACCGTTTTAAATTGCCCCCAAGCCTCGTTAAAAGGTACCCAAACCACAATACTTGGATATGAATACAGATAATCAATAATTTCTTTCCATTCTTTGCGGTAGATCTGTTCAGATTTATTGCTTCGCTTCAATTCGGTTCCGTCAAAATATTTTTTGTTTTGCCATATTGGAGCGGCATCACCGCTTGGCATGTCCTGCCAAACCAAAATACCAAGCTCGTCGCAATGCGTATACCAACGTGCTGGCTCGACCTTTACGTGCTTACGTATCATGTTGAAACCTAATTCTTTGGTCTTTACAATGTCGTATTTCAACGCCTCGTCAGTTGGTGCGGTATACAAGCCATCGGGCCACCAGCCTTGGTCCAAGGGTCCAAACTGGAAATAATCTTTATTGTTCAATTGCATCCTCACGATTCCGTTCTCGTCTCTTTTTTTGGAAATTTTACGCATTGCAAAATAGCTTTCCACTTCATCGGTGGCAGCCCCGTTGCTTAACAGCTTAACGGTCATTCTATACAAAAATGGCGACTCGGGCGACCACAATTTTTGGTTTTCAACATATATATCAAAAGCTTCAGCAGCATTGGCCTTGGTAACAGACAGCACTTTATCGCCATCTTTTACGGTAACCTCGATGACATCTCCATATGTGGCATTAGTCAAAACGGGTTTGATGGACACCGTGCTCTCATCGATATTTGGAGTAATCTTTAGTTCTTTTATACTTTTATCGGCAACGGGTTCTATCCATACCGTCTGCCAGATCCCCGTAACAGGCGTGTACCAGATACCTTCTGGTTTTTTTACTTGCTTTCCTCGTGGTTGCGGTCCATCGCTGGTTGGGTCCCAAACCTTGATTTTCAATTTTTGGTCGCCGCTCTGCAAAAACGGGGTTATGTTGAACGAAAACGGTGTATATCCTCCAGTATGGGAACCTATTTTTATACCGTTAAGCCAAATATCTGTTTTCCAGTCAACGGCCCCAAAATGAAGCAATATATTTTTACCGTTCCAGTTATCTGGCACCGTAAAAGAAGTTTCGTACCATAATTCTTTAGATGCGCCCACTTCTTTCATTACCCCCGAAAGGCTGGATTCTATGGCAAAAGGGACTAAAATTTTCCCATCGGCTTTTTTGGGGGCTCCCTTTCCGGCATCTTGAATGGCATAATCCCACAAACCGTTAAGGTTTTTCCACTCTTTACGTTCCATTATCGGGCGCGGATATTCGTTCAATACGTTTTCGGTATCAATCTGGTTGGCCCATTCTGTTTTAATTTTATTTCCGGCGGGCTTCCATTGTTGTGCAAACATTGCTGCGCTTCCTAACAATGCGGCGCCAATTAAAAAGTGGTTCTTTTTTCGTTTTAGTTGATTAATCATTATAATATAAAGTGTTAAAATATAGTTGTTAAAAAATTTTGTTCTCAATCATCATTCTACATTTTTTTTATTGTGATTTTTATTAACCTCAATCAAAAAAACTTAATAATTTGCCATTTGTTCCTGTTGAATATTCTCAATTATTCAATAAAAATCCATTGAAAATGACAAATCATCGAAACCAAAGAGAGTGAATTTTAATTATTTTGAATATGCCATTTGTTTCATTATTTCGTTTTAATCATTCACAATGCGTTAAAAGCGCACAGATTGTATGTTAAATGAAACATTATGCACACAATAAAAACAAAATGATGGCTTTAGTTTTTTACGGAATACACGGGAAATTCGGTAATTCTTAAGGTTGTACATCCGTAGGGAATTAAAACAATGGGAGCTAATTTATCTTTTGGCCGCGCAGGTGCTCCCCAAAAGCCGGGGATAACCGCAACCCCGTTAACCGCTTTCCAGTTGTCGACCTGAACACCGTTTAATTCCAGTTGAATAGGCGCATTTTCAATATTCCAAGGATATACTTCATGCGTCCAATTTTTTTCAATTATTTTAATATTTTCCGAAGGGTTTTCAATAACGGTATTCAACAGTGCCATGTTCCAATCGGTCTTGGGATACACTTCTGTAAAAGTTCCAAAGTGGTCTCCCCTGTTTTTTTCCGCAAGGCGATGGTCTATTTTTAATGAATACACCAATGGTCCCCTTTCAACTGTTTTTGTAAACTGGTACCAAGTAGAAATTTTAAGTTCCATGGGGAGTTTTAAGGTAATTTCGTCGCCGTTATTCCACTTCCTATCCAA
Organism: Galbibacter sp. PAP.153; assembly: GCF_037029175.1. Classification (NCBI taxonomy): domain Bacteria; kingdom Pseudomonadati; phylum Bacteroidota; class Flavobacteriia; order Flavobacteriales; family Flavobacteriaceae; genus Galbibacter; species Galbibacter sp. PAP.153. Next base: position 11,892 of record NZ_JAZEUN010000021.1, read on the forward strand.
AACTACTATTTGGTTCTCTACGGAAAATTTAACTTCCCTGCCATTTATAAGAATAGAAGGCGTTTTTGCCCATTCCGGTATTCTAAGGTGAAAAGGAAAAAAGGCTTCTTTTGAAAGCTTCATTTTAAAATGTACGGTTTCCCTGAACGGATAGCCTGTTTTTTCTTCCATTTGAAGCAGGACGCCATTGGCCACTTTCATGGTAACTTCGCTGGGCGCATATTGCAAGGCCGCTATCCCGCCGTTTTTGGTTGCATAAAACAGATTTTGAACAAATTTAGGCCACGACTGATGCATATTGGTCGTACAACAAGGATATCCGGTTGCTGTACCGTATACAAAATCGGTATGTTGATGGTTATTGGATTCAAACGAAGTACCCAATTTATCGCTTAACTCAATTTGATTGGCTGCCTGAAAATACTGCCTCGACATATAATCGTCTGAAGCCTGTGTGGGCAAAGCATTATATGTTATCCGCTCCAATTGGTCTGCAAATTCCATATCGCCGGTAATCTTCAGCATGGTTTCCAACGAAAACATTTCTTCTGAAATGGCACAAAACTCGATTCCCTGCACCGGATTATTACCATGCAAGGGCTCGTCCCCACCATACATTCCTTGCGGCTGACCATGATATTTTTTTATATCGGCAAAGGCCTTTTTTACCGCTTTTAGGTGATCTTGATTTAAATCGGCCTGATAGGCCACCACTGGTTCTTTTAATCCCTGAGCAAGATTAACGGTATGCATACCTCCTATTTTTGATATGGTAAGGTTCTCTATTTCGGTTGTATCAAACGGGTATCGTTTCATCTGCCCATAATACCAAGGGTTTGAAGGGTCGTTATTATTTTCCTCATTCAAAAAAACTTCCGTCCACGGAAAAGTTTGTTCCTGAATAATTTTACCCAAATCCAGTAAAAACTTATCCCCGGTAATATTATACAACCAATATACCACCTGAAGATTGTCGCCTCCCCTCCTGTTGCCCCAAAAAGAAAGATAATCGAGCGGTCTTTTTGGCAATTCTTGCAGTTGATACTTAAAATATTTGGTCAAGGCCGTAATTACTCTTTTATCTTCCGTGGCGTTGTAGTATTGCTGGAGAATTTTAAGCATCACCATTTTTGGCCACCAATCCATTCTATTGTCCCGTTGCAAACCTGGTTCGTATACAGGTTTTTCTTTAAATGGCACAGGGCCCAAGTACCCATTTTCGGCTTGATTGTTAAGCGTCCATTCAACCCACGGCCGTACTTTTTCCTTTAATTTTTCATCGTTAAGAATATAGGCCAATGGCAATAAGCCATCAATCCAATAAGGGCCCCTTTCCCAACCGTCGCCATTGCCCCCCAACCAACCGTTACGTTTTCCTACAACATCTCCATAAATGGAATCCAGGTTTCCCGTCATTCCGTTTGCCATACGTTGCAACTGGTCTTCAAGCCATGCTTTAGGTTTTATGGCGCCAAGGGGCAATTCCAGATAAGGGTTTTCTTTCAGCGGAGCCTTATTTTGAAGGTATAAAGCAAGCGTGCTCCTTTCTGTTTTTTTATCAGAAGTAGCTTCATTGGTATTGCAACCAAAAAACAACAATACTGAAAAAAAGGCTAAAAGAACTCTCATCCATTTAGTAATTAAGATGCCTTTTCGGCTGAAAGTTTATTGCGGTAAACTGCCGTTGCATACAAGGCAACCATTAAAAAGCAAATTGCTGGCAAAACAAACGAAAAATTAATTTCGGATATGCCCAGTATTTTAATATCGTTTACGCCGGCTCCGCCCAAATCGATCAATATTCCCTGTAATTGGGGCAATAATGCACCTCCAACAATGGCCATAACAAGACCGGCAGCACCAATTTTAGAATCTTCTTCAGAAAGACCGTCAAGAGCAATTCCATAAATCGTGGGGAACATAATAGAAAGAAAGGCCGATATCATCACCAAAAAGTAAAGTCCAATTTCATTTTGAACAAACATGGTACCCAAGCAGCAAATAATACCAAAAAGGGCAAAGTAAAACAACAGTTTGGAAGAACTCATAAATTTCAATAAATAAGTTCCAATAGCCCTTCCGATGGTAAAAAGAAAGAAAGCCGCTAATTGATAATTGGCCGCCGTTTCTGATGAAACCCCAATTCCTTCAGCATATTGATAAATATAGGTCCAGCACATAATTTGTGCGCCCATGTACATTACCAAGGCCAAAACCCCATAAACGTACCTTTTATTTTTAAAAAGGCTGGAGAAAGTTTTGGACAAGCTTGGAATGCCCTCTTCGTCTCTAACCTGTGGCATTTTGTTAAGGAGTATCATTACCAGTACTGCCAAAACAACAATTCCTAAAATTACATAAGGATCACGGATTACCATTAAATCGGAGGTTCTTATCAATGTCTTTTTTGCTTCGGCCAGAGCACTGTAATTTTCGTAATCATCCGATTGAAGCTTTTCCAGTACAAAAAACTTGGCCACCAACAATCCCAGGACCAATCCTACGGGATTAAATGCCTGTGCTAAATTAAGCCTTCGGATGGCCGTTTTGCTATTGCCCATTGAAAGAATATACGGATTGGCCGTAGTCTCCAAAAATGCCAGTCCGAAAGTAAGCACGTACAAGCCAAGGCAGAAGAACCAAAACTGTTGGGTTGTAGCCGCCGGATAGAAAAGTAGTGCGCCAACAGCATACAAAGTCAGCCCGATTATAATTCCGCTTTTGTAGGAGAATTTCCTAACAAAGAGTGCCGCTGGCAAAGCCATGCAAAAATAGCCCCCGTAAAATGCCATTTGCACCCAAGCTGCCTGCGAGTTGGTTAACTCCAATACCTTTTTAAATGCCTGAACCATTGGATCTGTAACGGCATTGGCAAACCCCCATAATGCAAATAAAGAGGTGATTAAAACAAATGGAAGCAATATTTTTTTTGAAACTAATGGTGTTGTATCGTTTGTATTCATGGTATCAGGATGGTTTTATATTTTTGGTAATATGAGTTCTATTTTTTTCCAAAAGCTATCGTTGAGCGCATATGCAGCCCCAATAATGTTTGCTTCTTCTGTATTGCTTATAATTTGAATGGAAAGGTCCATACCGGCTTCGGAAAATGCTTCTTTTAAATCTGGCAGGAACAAAGAAGAAGATTTTGCAATGCTTCCGCCAATGATAAGTAAATCCGGTTGAAATTTATTTATATAGGGAAGCATGAACTCGCATAAATTAACGGTAAATTTTTTGAACAATACTTTAGCGACCTCTTTTTCTTCATCGATAATTTCTTTCACGCCATAAATATCGTTATTTCCGTTGTATTCTTCATATGCATTTATGAACCATCGGGTTGAAAAATAATCATCTGAAATTCCATTTTTATATGGTTTATCCCAGAGACAGCCATTTTCTGGGACTTCATTGCCTGTAAGTATTGGCATATCACCATCAAAAAAAGCAGCACCAAAACCAGTTCCCAAAGTAATTGCAATTACTTTTTTATCGGTTTTGATTCCGCCGCACAACAAACTTCCCAGACCAAAAGAGGATGCATCGTTAAGAAAACGAAGCTTTATATTTTTTGCCGATACATATTTTGGCAATTCATTTAAAACGGACACATTGTAAAGCGATTCATACTTGTCGTTCACTTCAAACATGGCTATGCCTTCTTTGTACTTAAAAGGCCCGGGCATGGCAAAACCAATTCCTTCAATCTGTTTTCCTTTAAATATTTTTAAAACCTGGTTTATGGTATCTCCCCATGTTTGAAGGATTGTTTCTTTGCTCGCTTTCGAATTTACTTCATTTTGAAAATATGTTTCCGGAAGAATGGTATTTGTGTTTGTATTTACAGCCGCACAAGACACATGGCTTCCCCCTATATCTACTCCAATTACTATTGGCATTCTATGCAATTTTTTGTTAATTAATGTATGTTGATCCCTGTTCTGTTTATGGCAGAGAGCACGCTTATTCTGTTAATATGTTTATATGCCCGCCCTTTATAAATAAATCGTGCGGAACAAAATAACCTTTGGTTGGTTGATTGTCCACTTTAATTTCCTTCAGGCCTCTTTTTCCGGCATTTGTATTAATTTTTAAATGTTTGTTATTAAACAATGTTATGTCCACTTCATTAAAAACCGGCACCGTAACAAGATATTCGGGGTCGGCGGGAGACAACGGATAAATTCCCATTGCGGTGAAAACATACCAAGAAGACATCTCACCTGCATCGTCCATTCCGGGTAATGCCAAGCCGTTTTCACCAATTCCGTAAAAATTATTCAATATATTATCCAACACCTTTTGGGATTTTTCCGGTTTATCAACAAAATAATATGCAAAAGGAGCTTCGTGGTCTGGTTGGTTTCCTTGGCAATATTGACCAATAAAACTGGAAACATTTCTAGCAATATGCTCTGGGTTCCACGGCAAGGTAAACATGGAGTCCAGTTTAGCTTCAAAAGCATCCTTTCCGCCATAAAGCGTTACCAATCCCTGCATATCATGCGGCACATAAAAAGATACTTGCCATGCATTTGCCTCGCGGTACATGTATTCGTAATATGGATATTGCGGATTGAAAGGTGTTATCCAACTGCCATTTTTTAATTTTCCGCGCATAAAATTTGTAGAAGCATCAAAAACGTTCTTGTAATTCTTGGATCGTATTTGCAAATCTTTGTAATGAACGGTATCGTTCACTTCTTTTGCCAATAGGGATAGCGCATAGTCGTCGTATGCATATTCCAGTGTTTTGGAGACCCCGGCCTTGGCCTTGGTTTCTACATGTGGATTTTCAACATCGGGATCGGCTATATACCCTTTCTCGATATATTCGGCAATATAGGGTCTGGTGCCTCCTTCTTTATAAGCATTGTTTAACAATAATTTGTATGCCTTATCAACATCAAAATCGTTAATTCCCCGCAAATAAGATCCGGTTATAAAAGAAGCGGCATGGTCTCCATGAAAAAAAGTTGGAATAAAACCCCTTATTTCACCACGGTCAACGAGCGAGTTTATTACGTCGTTTGTGACCTTTGGAGAAAACAAGCCCAATAAAACCACTTTATTTCTGTAAGTATCCCATAGAGAAGGAATTGTATAATACTTATATGCCTCGTTTCTTACTTTTCCCGATTCATCGGTAAAATCACCATTTATGTCACTTCGCAGGGCCGGCCATAAAAATGCCCTATATAAAGAGGTATAGAAAAGTTCTTTTTCCCTTTTGCTTCCGCCCGATACTTTTATTTTAGACAAAAGGTCGTCCCAGACTTCATTGGCGCTATTTTGAACTTCGGTTATTGTTTTGTTGCCAATTTCGTTCTTGAGATTTTCCTTTGCATTTTCTTCACTTACAAAAGACAATCCTATCCGTAATATTACCTTGTTTTCATCATCGTTTAAATGAACCAAAGCATAGCCTTTTGCCTTGCCTTCGTTAATTTTTTCTATCTGCTTAATTTCTTGGCTAATGGTTGCATAAAAATATATTTTTTCATTTCCCATTTTTTGGTAACCGGCCACTTGGTTTTCGCCTGTTTTTTTCAGGGTCCAATCGTCAACATGATTATTAGCCCTTCCAAGATCGAACAAAATTTTCCTATCGGAATTATCTTTAAACGCATATTCATGAATGCCACACCGCAATGTTGAGCTTAATTTTACATCTACTCCATAATCGTTCAAGAAAACTTGATAATATCCAGGTGAAGCCTTTTCACGACCATGATCAAAAGAAGATTTATAAGGAAACGAAGCATTTTTTGATATTGGCAGTACCGGGATATTGCAAAGGTTCCAATGCCCTTTGTTGGTATGCGCAAAACCTAAAATTTCCTTATCTTCATATTCGTACCCTGCGCCTGTTCCGTATTGGGTTATGGGACTTAATTGCACCATGGCATTGGGCAAAGACGAGCCCGGATAAACAAGTCCGGCCCACACCCGCCAATCTTTTGGGGGCGTATAACCTATGGTTTTGGGGTCTGTAAGCGGTGCTGTTCCAATAAAGGGATTTACATACGATGTAAAATTAACATCATCTGCCACAACCGCTTTTTCCTTTTTGCCACAGGTAACCAATATGCCCAACAATGCCAAAAAAGGAAGTATTCTTCTAATTTTTTTATAAAGCAACGTCATTTTTAGCAGTTATTTTAATAGTTCGGGTTTTGTTACATAAGTCTCCCATAACAACTCTCCAAAAAGAGTATTTGCCCATGCAAACCATGACCTTGTAAAGTTTTTAGGGTCGTCTTTATGAAAAGATTCGTGCATATATCCGGTACCGCCATGAGTTGTCTTTAAAGTAGCTATGCATTGCTTTATTTCATCAGGAGAAGTACTTGTTAAAGCCCTCATGGTAATGCCCATTGGCCAGATCATATCCATTCCCACATGTGGCCCACCAATACCTTCGGCGGCCTTTCCTTTAAAGAAAAATGGGTTGTCCAGCGACCATACAAAATTACGCGTGTTCTGATAGATTTTATCGTTTACATCAATGGCGCCCAAGTAAGGCAGGGAAAGCAAGCTAGGCACATTGGCATCGTCCATTAACAAATGGTTTCCATAACCATCTATCTCAAAAGCATAAATATCTCCATGTTTTGGATGATTTACAACCGCATATTTCCCCAAAGCAGCTTCAACTTCATTGGCCAATGCCAATAATTCGTTTGAAAGTTCGGCATCCGAATGGATTTCGATTACCATTTCCGCAGCTTGTTTTAAACTCACCACTGCAAAGAAATTTGAAGGGACCAAAAATGAAAAAACCGTGGCGTCGTCGCTAGGCCTAAAAGCCGAACAAATTAATCCCACCGGGTTTACGGGATAGCCATATCCCTTTAAGGCCCTTGTGTCTGTAGCATGAGGTGTTTCGCGCATAAACGAATAAGGCCCCGGCCCTTCTTTTTGCTGTTGGTCCTTAAAAGTTTTTAGAACTGCCCGAATGGCCAATTTCCAATCGTTATCAAATAAATTGGTCTCACCTGTATTCTTCCAATAATTATATGCCAAACGAATTGGGTAGCACAAAGAATCTATTTCGTATTTGCGCTCGTGCACGCCGGGTTTCATGTCGGTATAATCGCTTGCCCACTCCCCTTTTTTATTGGGATCGTTGTAAAAAGCATTGGCATATGGATCTTTTAAAATATATGAAGTCTGCCTATTAATTACACCAGCAATAAGATCTTTTAAATGCTCATCCTTATCTATAAAAGCCATATATGGCCATACTTGCGCAGAGCTGTCTCTTAACCACATGGCATCGATATCCCCGGTGATTACATAGGTGTCTGGTTTGTCATTTTTTTTGGTAAACGTTACCGTTGTGTCCAATGTATTCGGAAAGCAATTATTAAACAGCCATACCAATTCGTCATCGTTTACGTTTTTTGAAAATTCTTTAATTGCCTTTTCTATGGCCTTGCTTGTAAAATTTCGCTGCGCTTCTGCAATTCTTACCGTTGGAAACTGTTTCTTTAAAGAAGCCACTATATCCATGGGGTTTATAAAAGCCAGCGACCCCGCCATAGCTGTATTTTGTATAAATTTTCTTCGTTCCATTTTCTAAAAACATATTAAGTTATAGGTGACTAATATTGCTATTTTTGCCATGCAATATACTAAAACGTTTTAGTTTTTAAAAGTGAATTTAACTTTATTTTTTTATTAACATTTTTTCAATAATAAATTGTTAAGACTGACTTCTCTTTTTTGAAGATTCCCTGATTACTAATGATGATTTTAACACAATGTGCTTGTTGGGCAAGGCTTTTTCCTTATTCTTTATCAATTGAAGAATGAGTTCCATGGATTTTTCTGCCATCTCAGTTGTTGGTTGGGCCACAGCGGTTATTGATGGACTATATGTTTTAAATAATTCGTTATCGTCAAAAGTAATAATACCAATCCTGTCTATTAAATCTGTATACTGCTCTTTAATAACTTTTAGGCCGGCCTGGGTTAAATAATTTGTAGCAAATAAAATGGCATCAATATCGGGGTGCTTTTTTAAAAATTCTTCAATATATACCTCACTATTATCACGTATGGCCTCATTAAAAGGTATTTCCAAGGTATAATTAGGCAAACTGTATTTATTAACAGCATTTTTATAGCCAGACAAACGATCGTCCATTTGTGATTGAGTGGCGTCAATGGTAATGTAAGCTATATTTTTAAATCCATTTTCAATAAAATGCATAATGGCCATAAAAGTAGCATCGCTATTATCGGTTATAACATAATTTGTATCAAGGGTAGGGAAATAACGGTCGAGCAAGACCAAAGGTATGTTTTCCTCAATTAACTGGTTAATGGTGGTTTGTATGCCCGGCGAGGAAACAAGTATAAACCCATCTACCTGCCTAACCTTAAACAGGTTTATTAATTCTATTGTTTTTTTGTCTTCATTATCATTGCTACAAAACAATACCTTATACCCTTTTTTGTATGCCAGGTCCTCGATAAGGCGGGCCAGTTTGGCAAAGAAAAGGTTGGAAATGTCTTCTACCATAAAGACTAAAATTTTGGACTCTCCAGTACGCAGGCTCTGCGCTATTTGATTGGGCTTGTAGTTTACTTTTTTAACGTAGTCCAAAACTTTTTGTGTAAGCTCTTTGGAAATGTGTTTTTCTTCTGCTTTGCCATTTAAAACAAATGAAACGGTAGTAACAGAAATATTAAGGTCGGACGCAATATCTTTTATTGAAACTCTTTTCTTTTTCATTATAATTTAATCATCTGTAGGGTAATTATTATGGTTTAGGGACATACTTATGCTAAAATAGCATGAACTAATATAGAAAAATATATTTTTAAACTTGTAAAAGATACCCTCAAACACAAAAAAAGACCGCCTAAAAGTAATAGGCAGCCTCTTATGTTCTCTGGATATAACAATATTTTTAATTGTTACCCCCTATTTGGTTATCGGGATCAAGATAGTCAGGGATGCCATCTTCATCACTGTCGTCCGGAATGCCATCGCCATCTGCATCATATTCATATTCGGTCAATATGCCATCTCCGTCATCGTCTGAGTCCATGTAATTAGGAATTCCATCTTCATCGGTATCGTCATCGCGGGGGTCTCCATTTTTATTAGGATCTTCCTTGCTCGACGGAATTCCGTCTGGAGTAGCTATATTTGACCCCGTTGTTGAATTATAGGTTACATCTTGATCGACCTCATTATATTGAAGCATATCTACTTTAAAAATCCAAGGATTATAATTTCCACTGGAGTAATATGCCAAACCTGCCGGCACAAAACAAGCTCCAATTCCATAATCTTGATTCCAAGTTAAGGTACCGTCTCCATTTTCTGCATATCCAGTACCTATGCGAAGCTTGGTTGTAAACCAAGCAAATCCTTCTGTTAAACCTCCTAAGGTAACAAAAGTAACTTCTACATCTGAAGCATCTTGTACAATTCCATTTGTATAACTTGCTTCGTATTTACATATTACTTCATCTCCCAACAAGGGGTGTTTCCCTTTATTCCCTTGCTCGTCTTCCCCTTCTCTAGCAATTAAATAATACATTTTTTGAGGAACATCCTGAATAGTAATAAGGGTATCCTTGATCTGATCAATCAAAGGGGTTTTATCTGCATTGTCGCCAGCTATCGTGTCAAAGACAATTTTATAGTCAAAATCTGCCGTAGGATTGGCAAATTCTTCATAATTATAAAAATGCGTTTTTAGGTAAGCTTGCAGTTCCACTTCATTTTCAGCCGTTACTTCTGTTAAGTCTCTTAAAACCGGTTCGTCACTCCCATCATCATCGTTGTTACATGAAATTATAAAAAGCGTTGCAATTACAACAGGTATTAAATATTTAATCTTCATCAATCTTGCTTTTATTATCAATATTAATATATTCCACAAATTCAGGTGCGCAAGATACTATTTTCTAGTATTTTTGCTTTATCCATTAACGAAATTTTTTAATTACAGTTATGCGTATTGATAAGTATTTATGGTGTATTCGTTATTTTAAAACCCGAAATATGGCTACCGAAGCTTGCAAAAAGGGGCATGTTAGCGTTAACGAGCAGACCGTAAAACCATCTCGGGAAGTATTTCCAACAGACAACATCAAACTCAGGAAAAACCAAATTAATTATCAGATTACAGTATTGGATATCCCGGAAAGCCGCATAGGGGCCAAATTAGTAGATATTTACCGAAAAGACACCACTCCAAAAGAGGCCTTTGAACATGTTGACCTTTTAAAATATTCCAAGGACTATTACCGTAAAAAAGGGTCGGGGCGCCCTACTAAAAAAGACCGACGGGATATTGATGATTATCTGGATGATGAAGAATGACAAACTCTATATGACTATTTTTCAACTTTTAAGATTGGACTGTCCTAAATTATAATCCTTAAATAGTATCTTTGACAAAAACTACACAGAAATGACGGCTCAGCAGAATAAAATTTTAGGCCACGATGAAATTCAGCATAAAATAAAGCGAATTGCTTACCAGATATACGAAACCTATGTTGATGAAGAAGAAATTGTAATTGCAGGTATTGCCTCGGGCGGATTGGAACTGGCCAAAAAAATAAACGATGTTATATGTGAAATATCGGACATAAAAACTATTTTTTGTGAAGTCAGAATCAACAAAGAAAGCTTGCTGGAACCCGTAAATACATCACTTGCAGAAGACCTATACAAAAACAAGGCCGTTATTTTGGTAGACGATGTACTAAACTCGGGCGGAACGCTTATCTATGCCGTGAAACATTTTTTAAATGTTCCCCTTAAAAAATTAAAAACCGTTGTTTTGGTTGACCGAAACCATAAAAGGTACCCCGTTAAAGCCGATTTTAAGGGCATTTCGCTTTCTACATCGTTGCAAGAACACGTTTCGGTTGTTTTCAAGGCAGAAGAAGATGCTGTTTATTTAGGCTAGTTTTTCTTGTACCAATACCGCTATTTCTTCCGGCAGTTCATCGTTAACCGAAATTATGTTTGGTGACTTTAGATAAAAGAAATTTCGTTCGAACAAATGTTTCCTAATAAATTCCAGCATTTCTGCATTGGGAATATCTTTTACCAGGGGCCGTTGTTCTTTTTCGGGCAACAAACGCTCAACAAGCTTCTCGGCGGTTAGTTTTAGGTAAAAAACATTGGGCGTAGCCTTTAATATATATTCCATATTGTTACCAAAACAAGGGGTGCCGCCACCTAAGGAAATTACTGCATCTTTATCGTCCTGCAACAACTGCTTTAAATAATTACTCTCTATTTTTCTAAAATAAATCTCGCCTTTCTGTTTAAAAATTTCCGGAATGGATAATTTCTCATTTTCAACTATATAGTCATCAAAATCTATAAATTCGAGAGACTGTTTTTTTGCCAGAATTTTACCCACGGTAGATTTTCCACTACCCATATATCCTAATAAAACTATCGTCATATATGTTACAAATTATTAATTTTCATTCAATTATATTATCCCCATAAAAAAAAGACAAATTTATATTAAAAATGGCTTGAATTATAAATAAATGGTCTTATATTTGCACCCGCTAACGGAAAAAGTTGGCACAATATTTTAAGCATTATATGCATTGACTCGATAGCTCAGTTGGTAGAGCACAACACTTTTAATGTTGGGGTCCTGGGTTCGAGCCCCAGTCGGGTCACTAAGCAAACTTTTTTAAAAATTTTTGCATTAAATAATTTTAAATAGCCTTTTTGGCTATTCTTTTTTTAGACTCGATAGCTCAGTTGGTAGAGCACAACACTTTTAATGTTGGGGTCCTGGGTTCGAGCCCCAGTCGGGTCACAAAAACTTAAAAAAGTTGAGCTTATCGCTTAACTTTTTTTTATTTTAGCAAACCAAATACACCGGGGTGCTGGAACTGGTAGACAGGCATGGTTGAGGGCCATGTGTCCATTAGGGCGTGTGGGTTCGATTCCCATCTCCGGTACAAAACGGGAGACAGCAATTATACTGTTTCCCGTTTTTTTATGCCATCTATTTATTAGAAGAATTATATAAAGTATTTTTGCAAAAGCAATCCTTGCTCCACTTATGGGAAATATTAAAACAAAACGTAAATTATTAAAATACCTTGACCAATTAGATCAACCTATCCGGTTTAATCCGTTTGTGTTTAGCAGGACTTTTTTATTATGGGCTCTTTTGGGCATCATTGGCGGGCTAATTGCCGGGATATATTGGGAAGTTTTAATTTATTTCACCCACATGCTGGCATATTTTCAGGGTTGGTACGTTATTCCTTTAATGGCAATTTGTGGGTTGATAGCCGGATTGATTATCCACTTTATTGGGGATCCCGGAGAAATACACCTTATTGTGGACAATATTAAGTTCAACAAAGGTAAACTTGACCCCAAAAACAATCCTTCCATGATTCTCTCGTCGCTCTTTTGTGTTGCATCGGGAGGGAGCTTAGGGCCAGAGGCCCCTTTGGTACAGGTTACCGGATCGACCGGAAGCTGGCTCGGAAAACTTTTCCGGTTGAAGGGAGAAGAACTCCGTTCCCTCAGCATTGCCGGGATGGCTTCGGGATTTACTGCTTTATTTGGCGCTCCCTTGGGCGGGAGTTTGTTTTCCTTGGAAATACTTAACCACAAACATGCTCTGGAATATTATAAGGCCATTGTTCCCGCTTTGGTAGCAAGCTGTTTTAGCTATATTGTCTTTGCTTTTATTGCCCATTTGGGTTTTGGGGCCACATGGAACTTTAATACATATCAAGTAACCAGTATTTTCGATTTTGGGTATGCCGTGCTCGTGGCCATTGCCGCAACCGCCATTGGATGGCTTTTTATTTATTGCACCAAGTTCTTTAAACAGCTTTTTAACAGGTTCCCGCTTCCTATTTTTATAAAAACCATGATCGGTGGCCTGCTACTGGGCATAATCGCTTTTTATTTGCCTATTACAAGATATTTCGGGCATCATCAAATAAATGAATTGCTAACTGAAAATTTTTCTTTGGCAATGTTATCCTGTATATTAATTTTCAAACTAATTGCAATTTCAATTACTGTTACTTCGGGATGGAGGGGCGGTTTTATTATCCCGCTATTTTTTGTGGGCTCGACATTAGGAATTATACTTCATCAACTTTTTCCAAACATAAACATGGCCATGGCCATGGTAAGCTGCATGGCAGCTATTAATGTTTGTGTTACCCGAACCCCCATGAGCACAACCATTTTATTGAGTACCTTAACGGGGTTCGATTTTTTTATCCCGATTCTATTTGCAAGTCTAACCGGTTATTTTCTTGCTCCTAAAATCCCCTTTATACATACTCAAATGGAAAAGAACAAAAAAGGATAAAAGCTATGAAAACCGATATTCAATCTATAGACGATATCAAGTTACTGGTAGACACTTTTTATGGCGAAATTCGTAAAGACCCTATTTTAAGTCCTATTTTCAATAATGTCATCCAAGATCAGTGGCCAAAACATTTGGAGAAAATGTACCGGTTTTGGGAAACTGTTTTATTAGAAAACCACACCTATTTTGGAAGTCCATTTGCCCCACATGCAAAACTCCCTGTTTCCAAGGAGCATTTCGACAGATGGAAATTACTGCTCTTTACAACTGTTGACTCCCTGTTTATTGGAAAAAAAGCTTCTGAAGCCAAATGGCGTGCCGAAAAAATGGCCGAAATGTTTCAACATAAAATAGCCTACTTTAGCAAACTATAAAACAGCATATTTACCAAAATTGTTCCCAGCCAGCCCTTACGTAAGGTGCTTTAAAATATCCTCGGTCATTTGGTCCAGATTGTAATCGGGTTGCCAATTCCAATCCAAACGGGCCTTTGTATCGTCTATGCTATCTGGCCATGTTGAAGCAATGTCCTGCCTAAAATCGGGCGTGTACGCTATTTTAAAATCGGGATAATGCTTCAATAATGAAGCGTAAATTTCTTTTGGCGAAAAGCTCAAAGCAGAAATATTATAAGAAGACCGGACACTGACATCTTCCTTTGGTGCGTCCATGAGCTGAAGCGTTGCCTTAATTGCATCGGGCATGTACATCATGGGCAGATACGTATCTTCTTTTAAAAAACAATCAAAATCTTCTTTATGTATGGCTGCCCTATAAATATCTACCGCATAATCTGTGGTACCACCACCGCCTACAGATTTATAACCTATAAGCCCGGGATAACGAAGGCTTCTTACATCTACCCCATATTTTTCAAAATAATAGGCGCACCAACGCTCTCCTGCCAGTTTTGATATACCGTAAACCGTTGTGGGGTCCATTACACATTCCTGTGGGGTGTTGTCCATTGGGGTGTTCTTACCAAAAACCGCAATAGAGGAAGGCCAATATATTTTTTCTATTTTACCGTTTTTGGCCATTTCCAGCACATTTAAAAGACTGTCCATGTTTAATTTCCATGTGAAAAGCGGATTCTTCTCCCCCACTGCCGATAAAATGGCCGCCAGATGATAAACTGTAGACACGTCATGCTTTTCAACAAGTTTTGAAAATCGATTAACATCTAAAACATCCAGCACTTCAAAACTACAAAAAGTATATTTTTCAGCAGCCTTTTCATTAATATCCGTTGCTATAACATTCCCGTTCCCGTATTTTTGCGCCAATGCCGCGGTTAATTCGGTTCCCAATTGTCCTCCAGCCCCAGTAATAAGTATTTTCCCCATATAAAAAATTAAAAGATTCCTAAAAAAACAAGATTTTGAAATGCTCTTTTTTTCACATTCGCAAATATCTTTATTTTTTGGTCAGGATTTAAATAAAATACCCGGTTTTTTTATAAGATTATTTTTCTTACTTTACTTGCCGTAATTTCATATATAGCATTTTTGGCAAACAACTTCCCTTAGACCTGTAAAATTGTTATTTTTGTTTAAACAGTTTTCCCTTAAAATGAATGCCATAAAAGATCATTTCAGCATTAAAGACCTTGAAAACCTCTCGGGGATCAAGGCTCATACAATCAGGATTTGGGAAAAAAGATACCGTTTGTTGTCCCCTAAAAGGACCAATACCAATATTCGTTTTTACACCTTAAAAAGCTTGCAAAAATTATTGAACGTTGCATCGCTATATAACCATGGCTACAAAATTTCTAAAATTGCCAAAATACCCGAAACCGAAATACCTGTACTGGTCAGGGAAATAGCATCTATAAGCAACAACAAAGGGCATTCTTTAAACGATATAAAAATGGCCATGATGAATTTTGATCAGGCCCTTTTTTACAATGCATACAATAATTTAATTTCAGAAAAATCTTTTAGGGATGTGTTTTTTGAAGTATTTATACCTTTTTTAAACGACCTAGGTATTTTATGGCAAACCGATACCATTTCGCCGGCACACGAACATTTTATATCTAATTTGATAAAGCAAAAAATTATTGCCAACACAGAGAAACTTCAGCAAATAACCCCTGTTTACGAGGAGCCTGTTTTTGTTCTTTTCTTGCCGAACAACGAGGTGCACGAAATTGGGCTTTTGTATATAAATTACGAAATTATGCTGAGGGGGTATAAGTCTATTTATTTAGGTCAATCTGTCCCGATGGAAGGGCTGCAAAACATTGCAATGCATTACAGCAAGGTAATATTTATATCATATTTTACCATTGCCCCTTCTGCAAACGATCTTGCTTCTTATATAAAAAACCTAAATATGTGCGTGAACACCAATACCCAGCACCCAATATGGGTTTTAGGAAGTCAAACAAAAAATGCTGATATTTCTTTATTTAAAAATGTATCAAGGTTTAGTAGATTGGATGATGTTGTAAAAAAATTACAAGGCCAGTTTTAGTCAAATATATAAGCTTCAATAAAAATATTCCTACCCATAACTATTCAACTATTAACCGATCCAACAATTCCCGAACCTTTTTACTGTTCCAGTCCGCAGCACCTGTTTTATCGATAATAATTTTTCCTTTTTTGTCAATAAGATAAGTTGTAGGCATTGAAGAAGCCTTGATTTTATCGGGAACTGGAGAAAGCGGGGTAAAGACCGGGAAGTTATAATGATGTTTGTCCAGAAACGTCGAAACGGACTTTGAATTTTCATTGGTAACAAATAAAAATAGTACATCGTTTTTATAATCGGTATATAAATCTTGTAGGGAAGGCATTTCGGCAATACAGGGCGGGCACCAGGTTGCCCAAAAATTTATCAGCACAACTTTACCTTCGGTTTCATTAAAGTTATAATTTTCACCACTTATTGTTTGCAGCTTCCATTGATAATCCTCGATAATTTCCCGCTTATTTTCAGAAACTACCGAGGGAGCAAAAGACAACCACCTATTGATGTATACCTTTACCCCTGTTCCAACAGGCGTAAAAACCAACAAGGCTATTACCAGCAATAGGATTATATTTTGAACCTGATTTTTTGTTACTTTCATACCAAATCAACTCATCAAAAAAGAGCGCGCTTCATTATATACAAAGGTACGCCTTTTTAATTCAACCTGTTCTTTGCCTGTTTACCGTGCCCGTAGGGAAGCTATAAAATAAATTGCCAATACGTTTAATTCTCTTTTTTGTTTTTTGTGAATTTTCTAAGTTTATTTTCAGTCATAAAAATTGAAAGTATTAAAAAAATTATCCATAAAAAAACTGTGCCCAAAATTGAAACAACAAAACCAAAAGCAATGAACAATGCAGATCCTACAACTATAGACAAAACACTGAATTTCAATAAAATCCTTGGCCAATACGAGTTTGCTAACCGCCATGACTCAATGTTCGCCATCGATTTTTTCGTTCGGTACCCATATAAATAATTAATATTTTTAGGTGATTTATAAATAAACAGTATTGGAATAAATAATATAATACAAGCAAGAAAAATAGATAACAATATAGGCACCATAAATACTTTCTTTATAAAAGCAAATTATTATTTTCTCGCATAAAATACGAAAACAAGAACAAAAAAAGCTCTCGAAAATTCGAGAGCTTTATATAATTGTTTTAAAAAATCTTACTTATTAAGCATTTTGCTTTTTAATAAGGTTCAATGCAGAACCTTGATTAAACCATGCAATTTGCGAGTTGTTGTACGAATGATTCAATTTTATAACGTCTTTAGACCCATCGGCATGGACAACCTCAACATTTAAAGCTTTGTCCGGAGCAAATTCATTAAGGTCCAGGAAATTAAATGTATCGTCTTCTTGAATTAAATCGTAATCGCTTTCATTTGCAAAGGTAAGTCCTAACATTCCTTGTTTTTTAAGGTTTGTTTCGTGGATACGGGCAAACGATTTTACAATTACAGCGGCAACGCCCAAATGCCTGGGTTCCATGGCCGCATGCTCGCGGGAGGATCCTTCTCCATAGTTATGGTCTCCCACAACAATTGAATAAACACCCTTGGCTTTATAAGCACGTGCTACATCGGGAACCCCTTGGTATTCGCCTGTTAATTGGTTTTTAACAAAATTGGTTTTCTTACCAAAAGCATTTACGGCACCAATAAGCATGTTGTTTGAAATATTATCGAGGTGCCCACGGTAACGCAACCAAGGACCGGCCATGGAAATATGGTCGGTAGTACATTTCCCAAATGCTTTAATCAATAGTTTAGCACCTTTAATTTCATCACCAATTGGCTCGAAAGGCGTTAGCAATTGAAGCCTTTCGGATGTTGGGCTTACAACCACCTCTACGTTACTGCCATCTACAACAGGTTCTACATATCCTGCATCTTCTACAGCAAAACCTTGTGTTGGCAATTCTAAACCGTTAGGCTCGTCTAATTTTACTTCTTCTCCATTTTCATTAATCAATGTATCTGTCATCGGGTCGAAGTCCAAACGCCCTGAAATTGCAATTGCGGCAACCATTTCTGGCGATCCAACAAATGCGTGCGTATTTGGGTTACCATCGGCACGTTTAGAGAAGTTTCTGTTAAAAGAGTGTACAATGGTATTTTTTTCTTCTCCCTTTAAATCGCTTCTGTCCCATTGTCCAATACATGGTCCGCATGCGTTTGTAAATACGGTAGCGTCAAGATCTTCAAAAATCTTCAAAATCCCGTCACGCTCTGCGGTATATCTAATTTGTTCTGATCCCGGGTTGATACCAAAATCTGATTTAGGTTTTATTTTTTTATCAACGGCCTGCTTTGCAATGGAAGCGGCACGTGTTAAATCTTCATATGAAGAATTGGTACAAGAGCCTATTAGCCCCCAATCAACTTTAATTGGCCAACCGTTTTCTTTTGCCTTCTCGCCAAGTTGCCCTACCGGAGTTGCCAAATCTGGCGTGAAAGGTCCATTTAAGTGCGGACGCAGTTCATCAAGGTTTATTTCAATCAATTCATCAAAATACTGTTCAGGATTTGCATATACCTCGTCATCTCCGGTTAAATATTCGCGTACTTTATTTGCGGCATCGGCTATATCTGCTCTATCTGTTGCACGAAGGTAGCGCTCCATGGAATCGTCATACCCAAAAGTAGAAGTTGTGGCGCCTACTTCGGCGCCCATATTGCAAATGGTTCCTTTACCGGTACAAGAAAGGTTTTTGGCACCTTCGCCAAAATATTCTATAATAGCTCCGGTCCCTCCTTTTACGGTTAATATTCCGGCAACTTTCAGGATTACATCTTTTGCAGATGTCCAACCGTTTAGTTTTCCGGTTAACTTAACCCCAATAAGTTTAGGGAATTTTAATTCCCAGGCCATTCCTGCCATAACATCCACGGCATCTGCCCCACCAACTCCAATGGCTACCATTCCCAACCCTCCGGCATTTACCGTATGAGAATCGGTACCAATCATCATTCCGCCAGGAAATGCATAATTTTCAAGCACAACCTGATGAATAATCCCGGCTCCTGGTTTCCAGAAACCTATTCCATATTTATTTGATACTGAACCAAGAAAATCGAATACTTCATTACTTGTCTCGTTTGCACGTTTTAAATCTTGGGCAGCTCCTTGTTTTGCCTGAATTAAGTGATCGCAATGCACTGTTGTGGGAACTGCTACTTTAGCCTTTCCGGCCTGCATAAATTGCAACAATGCCATTTGTGCCGTTGCATCCTGACAAGCAATTCTATCGGGTGCAAAATCCACGTAATCTTTACCTCTTGTAAATGCTTTGGTTGGCATCCCGTCCCAAAGGTGAGCATAAAGTATTTTTTCTGATAAGGTTAACGGCTTACCTGTAAGCTCACGAGCCTTATCGACCCGCTCTGCCATGGAAGCATAAACCTCCTTAATCATATCAATATCAAAAGCCATATTATTGTATATTATTTAATTTGAAAGTCCTGCGAAAATACGAAAAACCCCAGAGTTATTAAAGTTTTTAAGAAAACATTCGGTTATGATGGAAGTTTTGAAAAAAAGTCAGCCAAAATTTAAAACCGGAGGATTTTATTTAAAATAAAAAGTTGATTTTTACGATTTAATCAATTTAATGA
The DNA here is from genome assembly GCF_037029175.1 of Galbibacter sp. PAP.153. Classification (NCBI taxonomy): domain Bacteria; kingdom Pseudomonadati; phylum Bacteroidota; class Flavobacteriia; order Flavobacteriales; family Flavobacteriaceae; genus Galbibacter; species Galbibacter sp. PAP.153. The sequence continues at coordinate 31,364 of NZ_JAZEUN010000021.1, forward strand.
TTCTAGAAAACAAAGCTCCTCAATAAAACATTTCTTTGATTATCAAAGTCGTAGTGTTTTGTTAAAAAAACAATATTGCCAAGTGCAAGAATAGCCGTTAAAAAAGGGATGAAATAATTTTTTCTACTAAAAGCCCTTCAGCATCAGCCTTGTAATTTTTTATCACTCGATGCCTTAAAATACCATTGGCCACCACCTGAACATCTTCTATATCGGGAGAGAATTTTCCGTTAATAACTGCATGTGCTTTGGCGGCCAAGATTAAATTTTGAGAAGCCCTTGGTCCCGCTCCCCAATCTACATAGTTATTAACCAACTCGGTTGACAATTTACTATTAGGCCTTGTTTTTCCAACTAATTTAACAGCATATTCCACCACATTGTCTGCAATGGGAACACGACGGATTAAATGCTGGATTTCTACAATTTCGTTTGCTGAAAACAACGGAGTTACGTTTTTAACTTCGTCTGAAGTGGTGGCCTTTACCACGGCAACCTCTTCTTCAAATGACGGATAACCCAACTCTATGGCAAACATAAACCGGTCCAACTGTGCCTCGGGCAATGGGTACGTACCTTCTTGCTCGATGGGGTTTTGGGTTGCCAGCACAAAATATGGCAGGTCCAGTTTATAGTGGTTTCCACCAACCGTTACCGCACGTTCCTGCATGGCTTCCAATAGTGCGGATTGTGTTTTGGGCGGGGTTCTATTAATCTCGTCGGCAAGGATTATATTTGCAAAAACGGGGCCTTTTAAAAATTTAAAATTCCGGTCGTTGTCCAGCACCTCGCTCCCTAGAATATCGCTCGGCATTAAATCTGGAGTAAATTGTATTCTCTTAAAGTTTAAGCCCAATGCCGCGGCTATGGTGTTTACCATTAAAGTTTTTGCCAGACCGGGTACCCCTATTAAAAGGGAGTGGCCTCCGGAATATATTGACAAAAGTATTTCGTTAACAACTTTTTCCTGGCCAATTATAACCTTGGCAATCTCTTTTTTAAGGGCACTGTGCTTCTTAACCAGATTTTCTACGGCAGTAACGTCGGACATTCTTTTTTATTTTTTCAACCAATTATTGGCAAAATCGCAACCTTTGCTATCGGGGGCTACGCTTACATATGTATCTTTAATTTTTTCGTCCATCCATTCGGCAATCTCTTTAAACTGCTTTTCCTTTAAGGCCAGTTCTTTAATTTTTACATAATCTTGCGAATAATCTGCCTTATGTGATTTATATCTTTTTATAACTTTTAATAATTTAAATTGGATACCGGTTCTCGTTTCTTCCTGTAAAGGTTGGGAAATTTGATCTCCTTGCAAATCACTGATCTGGCTGTATAGGGTGGGATCCATTTTGGTGAGCTCGAATTTAGTATCGAATGTTTCTGGGTTTCTTAAAACCCCACCATCGAAACGGGTTTCTTTTTCATCTGAAAAATTTCTGGCTGCTTCAGCAAATGTAAATTCGCCGTCCAAAATCTTGGTACGTATTTTTGCCAGTTCGTCTTTGGTTTCCTCGATGGCTTCCGCAGAAATTTTTGGTCTTAACAGTATATGGCGCACATCGCGTTCTTGGCCCCTTATTTTTTCAACATAAATAATATGATAGCCAAATTCGGTTTTAAAGGGCTCTGAGATCTCGCCTTCATTTGTACTAAAAGCGACGTCCTTGAATTCTTGTACAAAACCAGAGTTTTTGCTCAATTTATATATACCGCCATTACTGTTCTTCCCGGGATCTTCAGAATAGAGTGTTTGCTTTATGGCAAAGCTGGAACCGTTTTCTTCAACATCCCTTTTGTATTCCTTTAATTTATCGATGGTTTCCTTAACTTCTGCTTCAGACGGTTCGGGGACTTTAACAATTTGCGCAATTTCTACTTCATCTCCAAAAACAGGGCGCTCATCTTCGGCAAGGCTGTTATACCATTGCCGTACTTCTTCTGGCGTAATCTCTATTTCTTCTACTACTTTGGCCTGCATACGCTGCGACAATTGCTGAGATTTTACAATTTCAAACAGTTCTTCCCTAAAACTCTGTTCGTCGTCTTTTCGGTAAAATTCCAAAAGTTTTTCCATGGAACCGACCTGCGACACCAAAAAGTCCATTTGCCTGTCTACGGTACTGTTTACTTCGGCATCGGTAACCACAATACTGTCTTGAATGGCCTGATGTGCATATAGCTTGTCTTCCATTAATTTTCCAAGCACTTGGCAACGTGTTATGTTTTTTGTTGAGACACCTTGGGTTTGCATATCGATGAAGCTTTTATCGATATCGGATTCTAAAATTACATACTCTCCAACTACGGCCGCAACCCCATCTACTTTTTCCCGTGTATTGTCTATTTTTACGGTGTCTTTTAAACTGGCTTTTGCCGCCCCAACATTTGTTGTGTCGTTACTTACCAATAAATCGGGAGATTCCACTGCCACCGAATCTACTTGGGTTTCTTGGGCTAAAAGTGGATTTATTATAAACATCAACATACATCCTACAACATATAAAACTTTGTTCATTTTTGTCATTTTATTTTTGCTTATTTTTTTTATTCTCAAATACTTCAAACTCTTTTTTTCGAGTAGCTTCATCCAAAAGATCTTTTTCAAGATTTTTTATAAATTCCAATTTTCTCTTGTTCAATATAATTTTTTTCACCGTTGGGATTACATATTCCAAAGGAGCTGTTTGGCTTCTATTAAGCACTTCATTTACAGTGACCAAATATACTCCTAAAGAATCGGAAAGCTCAAAAAAATGTGATTTTTTTAAATATTCGTCTTTGTTTTCGAGTGTAAGGCCGGGTATTTTTTTTACTACGGAAGACGATTTGACCCATACTGAATCGTTGAAGGAATAGGCTCTGAACTTCAGCTCTGAGTTTTGTAGGTACATGCGGCCATCTTCATCGTATTTTTTAAAAGCTTCCCGTACCATTTTAATATCGGGGTAACCTTCTGAAACGTTTACATACCTAATCTTGACCAGATCCTCGTTTAGTTTAAAATTGTTTTTATGGGCTTCGTAAAAGCTTTCGGCAGCCTCTTCAGATACCGATGTGTCCATAGATTTTGCTACAATGCCCTCTTTGTAGGCGTTGGTGTATAGGTCTGCCCTGTATTGCTTTACCAGATCTTCGAACTGAGCCTGTTTGGCTTCCGTAAGGTTAATCTTAGCCCGCTCCAGCAATATTTGCTCCTGTGCCCAATTTTGGATATAGTTGTTCACCACAATCAAACTGTCTTCGGCCGTGATATTTTTATTCAGTATTTTTTGAAGATCAGATTTGTAGAGGTAATTTTCACCTACCCTGGCCACTGGCTCTTCAACAGGTTCTGAAACGAACAAATTACAAGAAACAAGAAGGGTTGCCGTTATAATTAAAATAAAAAATTTATGCATTATTAAGTACTATTCTTAAAGCTCATGCCCCATTTGGACAAAAATAACAATTAGCCTATATAAATCAAGGATTTTAACAACGCTATAAGATAGTTTTGGGATAGATTTTTAGCTACTTTTACCAAAAAAGATTCAGATAAACTATGGAACACATAAAAATGATATGGGATTTTAGAAGCCCCGCGGCATTAAAAACAGCCCAGCATTATGAAGTTCACCTAAAGGAATTCATGGAAATGGACAAAATCCCTTTTTTGAAGACCGGCCATGAAGTAATAACCCCCAACGAGCATGCCATTGCTTATCTTGTTGTGGAAAAAGAATATCTAATTCCGTTACGAAATAAGCTAAAACCACACCGCGGGGCATATTACAAAGAGGAGTAAGTTTTTTGGTTTCTGGTTGTTATGCTGTTATGTTGCTATCGTACTATGTTGTTGAAAGTTGAGAGTCCAAAGTTGAGAGCTGTAGCCCCTAATAACCAATAACAGTTAACAAATAACCATTTCCCAATCCCTTTTCACTAATCACTTTTTGAGGTTTCAGGTTCAAAGGTGCAAAGGTTCAAAGGTTCAAAGTTAAAGTTTAAGGCTCTTTTCTATTTCCCCTAATAACAATTAACCATTAACAAATAACTAACCCCTAATCCCTTTTCCCTAAAAACTATTATCTATTAACAGCTAACATTTATCTGCTGTAATTGGGAGCTTCTTTTGTAATAGTTACATCGTGCGGATGGCTTTCATGAATTCCGCTTGAAGTAATCTTTACGAAACGTCCTTTGCTTTTTAATTCTTCTATACTGCCTGCTCCGCAATATCCCATTCCGGCACGAAGCCCGCCAATAAACTGATGCATGCTTTCAAACAGCTCTCCTTTGTATGGTACTCGTCCTACAATTCCTTCTGGCACAAGTTTCTTCAAGTCGTCTTCCACATCTTGAAAATACCTGTCTTTACTTCCGTGCTGCATTGCTTCCACAGAACCCATTCCACGATATGATTTGTATTTTCTTCCGTCGTAAATAATGGTTTCTCCAGGCGATTCTTTGGTGCCGGCCAAAAGCGAACCAAGCATTACACAATCGGCACCTGCGGCTATGGCTTTGGGTATATCGCCTGTATAGCGTATACCACCATCGGCAATAACAGGTATCCCGGTGCCCTTAAGTGCGGCCGCTACTTCCAATACTGCGGAAAACTGCGGGAAGCCAACACCCGCAACCACGCGTGTTGTACATATAGAACCGGGACCAATACCAACTTTTACGGCATCGGCTCCATTTTCAACTAAATATTTGGCCGCTTCGGGGGTTGCAATATTACCCACTACTACTTCCAGGTCGGGAAATTCTTTTTTTACTTCTTTTAAAATAGTAACAACACCTCTTGTATGCCCGTGTGCGGTATCGATTACCACAGCATCTACTCCAGCGTGTACCAATGCCCTTGCCCTGTCCAGTGCATCACCGGTAACGCCAATGGCTGCGGCAACGCGCAAGCGTCCAAAAACATCCTTATTTGCTATTGGTTTTTGGGTAAGTTTTGTAATATCCCTAAAAGTAATAAGGCCAATTAGCTTGTTATCCTTGGAGACCACCGGGAGTTTTTCAATTTTGTGCTGCTGTAATATTCCCTCGGCATCTTCCAAAGAGGTCCCTTCGGCAGCAGTTACCAAGTTCCCACTGGTCATCACTTCAATTATGGGACGGTCGTTGTCCCTTTCAAAACGTAAGTCCCTATTGGTTACAATTCCTTTTAAATAGCCTTCATCATCTACAATGGGAATTCCGCCTATACTATGCTCCCGCATGCTGTTTTTGGCATCTTCCACCTTGGCATTTAAGGAAAGTGTTACAGGATCTATAATCATACCGCTTTCGGCACGCTTCACCTTTCTAACCTTGAGCGCCTGCTGTTCAATGGTCATGTTTTTGTGCAGAACGCCAATCCCGCCTTCTCTGGCAATAGCAATTGCCATCCTGCTTTCGGTAACGGTGTCCATTGCCGCGGAGACAATTGGAACGTTGATTTGTATGTTTTTCGTGAATTTTGTTTGAATGCTAACCTCGCGTGGTAATACCTCAGAGTAGTTCGGAACGAGTAGCACATCGTCGTAAGTTAAACCTTCGCCAACAAACTTTGCATTGTGAGCTTCCATATTGCAACTTCTAATTTAGTTGCACGCAAATATACTGCTTTTTTCAGTAAGAATTAAGCTGATTTTCATTTTATGAATATCTTAACTTAATCAATAAAATAACGGTTTAAACTTCAATAAAAACTTTAAAAAATATGGTTTTTAATGATAATTATCGAAAATCTTGATAGCTTCGTTGTAGGCACTTTCAAAACTCATGGCATTTATATTGGTATTTGCCTTGACAGCATTGGCATACGAAAGTAATTTTTCGGTGGGCATGTTTCCCGTAAGCTCATCGGCTGCCATGGGGCAACCGCCAAACCCTTGAATGGCCCCGTCAAAGCGCCTACACCCGGCATTGTATGCGGCATTGACCTTTTCATGCCAACTTTGGGGAGTTGTATGCAAATGTGCACCAAATTCAATTTTGGGGTATCTGGGAATTAAATTAGAGAACAAATAGTGAATGGTTTCGGGGGTTGAAGAACCAACGGTATCTGAAAGCGAGAGGATTTTTATGCCCATTGATGCAAGTTTTTCGGTCCACTTTCCTACAATTTCCACATTCCATGGGTCTCCATACGGGTTACCAAATCCCATGGACAAATAAGCAACCACTTCTTTTCCGGATTTAGTGGCATTCTCTATGATTTCTGATAAAATATCTACGCTTTCTGCAATCGTTTTGTGTGTATTGCGCATCTGAAAGTTTTCGGAAATTGAAAACGGGTACCCCAAATAATCTATTTCGGGAAATTTACAGGCATCTTCTGCCCCACGAACGTTTGCCACTATTGCCAAAAGCTTGCTTTGGGTTTTGGACAAGTCCAGTTTGGAAAGTACCTGTGCGGTATCTACCATTTGCGGAATGGCCTTTGGGGAAACAAAACTTCCAAAATCTACCGTATGAAAACCACAGCGCAATAGTACCTGAATATACTGCGCTTTCTTTTCGGTAGGAATAAAGGCCTTTATTCCCTGCATTGCATCCCTTGGGCATTCTATAATTTTTACCGCTTCCATTTATTACGTGGCAATCAGTTTTATTTTTTCATCGGTTAATTTTGTAAAGCTAGTAATAATTATATCGGCAGGCGATAAATCCTGATTTCCCGAATTCGGGTTCTTATAGCCAATGCATGTCATTTTTGCTGCCTTGGCGGCCCTCACCCCGTTATGGCTATCTTCTATAACCACAAATTTATCTGGGCTAACGCCATACTCATTGGCTACTTTTAAAAAAATATCCGGAAAAGGTTTGCTCCTCTCTATATTTTCTCCACTTATTAAATAATCAAAATAGCTTCTTATTTCTAGTTGGTCAATAAATAAATTTATCAATTTTAATGGAGAAGATGAAGCCAGGGAAATTGATATCCCCATTTTTTTCAATCTTAAAAGTAAATCTATCACACCCGGAACCGGGGCTATTTTTCTTTTGCCCATTTCAATAAACAAAAACTCCTTATGAAAGTTCATTAGCTCGCGGGCGTTTGTTTCGATACTGAAATCGGTCCGGATTTTTTCCCACATGGGAATTGCCGCCATCCCTACTAAAGTATGATGATATGCTACTGAAAATTCTAGGTTAAGTTCCTGAAAAACTTTATTTAATATTTCTTGATGCACCGGTTCACTGTCTACTATGACCCCGTCCATATCGAAGATAAAATGATCTTTAGTCAAAATTAATTACGTTTAAATCAAAGGTAAACATCCTCTATTGCTTACACAAGTGTTTTTAAACGGGCAATAAAGAATAATTAAGTTATAAAAAGGACAAAGAATAAAACGTTACTTTAATAAAAGGAAGGCTGCTATCCCCATAAAAACCACTATTTGAAGCCATTTTAGTACCAATCCGGTATTTTTATGTTGTTTTAAATATATAGAAATACGTCCGGCCAAAATTGCTATAAAAGCAAAAATAATAAAGGAAACCACTATAAATATGGCTCCAAGAATATAAAATTGCCATACACTATTCATTGAATCGCTAAATAGGAACCCCGGAAAAAAAGCCAGAAAAAAAATAGAGACCTTGGGATTGAGCACATTCATAAAAAAACCTTGAACAAAAAGCGACTTGTATGTTTTTTTCGGGACATGCCCTTCCCCCAATTTAATATGGGCATTGCCTTTAAAAACTTTATAGGCCAAAAACAACAAATAACCGGCACCAACAACCTTTAAACCCGTAAATAAAAATGGAGACTGCTTAATAAGTACTGAAACCCCAAAAGCCACCAAACTGGTATGCACAACACACCCCGACATTAAGCCAAAAACAGTAGCCAAGCCACTTTTTACGCCATGGATCATGCTTTGCATTAACACATATATATTGTCTGGCCCGGGAGCAAACGCCAAGGCCGCTGTAGCCAATACAAATGCATATAGAATTTCTAAATTCAACAACTACGATTTTAAAATAGCCTTATTGATTTTTTTTACCAATGACGGACCTTCATATATAAATCCGGTATAAATCTGTACCAACGATGCCCCTGCATCTATTTTTTCCAGAGCATCTTTTGCCGAATGAATTCCACCCACACCAATAATCGGGAATGACTTATTGCTTTTTTCGGACAAAAAGCGAATTACCTCTGTAGCTCTTCGTGCAAGCGGCACCCCACTCAAGCCTCCGTTTTCTTTTTTATTTTCAGAAGCAAGTCCTTCCCTGGAAATTGTTGTGTTTGTAGCAATAACCCCTGCTATTTTCGTTTCGTTCACAATAGCAATTATGTCCAGTAATTGATTGTTGGTCAAGTCTGGTGCTATTTTTAAAAGTATTGGCTTGGTCTTTTCTTTCCCCCGGTTTATTTCCTGAAGTGTTTGCAACAACTTGGTTAACGGCTCCTTGTCCTGAAGTTCTCGTAAATTTGGAGTATTGGGAGAGCTTACGTTCACAACAAAATAGTCTACATAAGGATATAATGCCTCAAAACAAATTTTATAATCATCTACAGCATTTTCATTGGGAGTATTTTTATTCTTGCCAATGTTCCCGCCAATTAAAACCCCTTTATTTTTCTTTAAGCGATCAACAGCTTCCTGCACCCCGCCATTGTTGAACCCCATCCTGTTAATAATGGCCTTGTCGGTTTTTAACCTAAACAGCCTTTTTTTAGGATTTCCGGGCTGTCCTTTTGGGGTTAAGGTCCCTATTTCTACAAAACCAAATCCAAAATTATGCAATTCGTTGTACAGTTTGGCATCTTTATCAAAACCGGCGGCCAAGCCTACCGGGTTTTTAAATTTTAACCCAAAGACCTCTCGTTCCAATTTTTTATTATCCAAACAATAAAAAGCCCTTGTTATTGCAGAAGCACCGGGAATTTTGTTCAGAAATTTAATTATGGAAAATGTAAAATAATGCACTTTTTCCGGATCGAACTGAAAAAGAATAGGCCTTATAAGTAATTTATACATGAAAAATGCTTGTTTGCGCAAAAATACTTGAAAGTTAAAAACTATGCCTTATTTTTTTCTTTATATTTTTTTGACTATCCGGGTTTAAGCTTCACAAAAAACAACAACCCCATAAAAAACTTACGCAGCCAGCCCATTAAACCCAGTCTTCCCTTTTGGCCAATTCTTTTATATGCGCAAAATGATGCCTGCAATGCCAATCGTAAATTCCAATTAACTGCTTCAGCGATATTTCGGCTTTAGATTCCGGATGTACAAAAGTTCGGTTTAATTGCTCATCTGTTAAACCTTTCAGCATGTATGCCCATCGCTTATGCAAAGATTCTATCAAACTCAAAGAAAGATCAACATCTGCATGCGCCCCATCGTCCAAAAGTGCCCATCTATCTTCATGGTATGCCTTTATGGTTGGTTTTTCCTCGGTAAGTGTCCATTTAAAACGCACATAACTGTTTATATGGCTATCGGCCAGATGGTGTATAACCTGACGCACCGTCCATCCGCCCGGCCTGTATGGCGTATCGAGCTGAAGGTCATCAAAATCCTCCACCAGGCTTTCCAGTTTATCGGGGAAAAACTCAATGGTCTTGATCCACTTTTGTATGTCTTTTGAAGTAATATTGTCGGGAATTGTAAATTTCCCGATTGGATATTTTAGTTTTTCTAGCGCTTCAGTAGTCATGCGCCAAATATAAAAAATCCTGTTACACCAAGATGCAACAGGACCTTAAATTGTTATAATAATTTTATTATTTAACGTTTACCAGCTCAACATCAAAAATAAGTGTTGCATTTGGGGGGATTATCCCTCCGGCGCCTCTTGAGCCGTAACCTAAATGAGCAGGAATTACAAAACGGGCTTTATCGCCTACCTGAAGCAAGGCAATCCCTTCGTCCCAACCAGAGATTACCTGACCAGCACCCAAAGTAAAATCTATTGGCTGGTTTCTGCTGTAGGAAGAATCAAAAACCTGGCCGTTTTCCAGTTGTCCCTTATAATGAACCGAAACCGTTTTTCCTTTTTCGGCTTTTGCACCATTTCCTTTTTGAATCATTTTATATCTCAGTCCGCTTTCGGTCTTTTCAAACCCGGCGGCCAATTTTTCCAATGCTTCTTCAGCCTTGGCCTTTTCGGCGGCTACTCTTTTTTCTCTTTCGCCTTCAAAGGTCCTAAACGCTTCAATGGCATTCCAATTTTTGGCTTCTTCACCTATACGGATAACCTCAACACTCTCCAATTTATCTCCCTGCTGTACGACATCTACAATTTCCTGCCCCTTTTCAACAAATCCAAAAACGCTGTGTTTGTCGTCAAGCCATGGAGTTTCAACGTGTGTAATAAAAAATTGAGATCCGTTTGTTCCCGGTCCGGCATTTGCCATAGACAGTACGCCGGGCCTGTTATGCCTTAGTTCTGGATGAAATTCGTCGTCAAATTTATAACCTGCGTCGCCTGTACCGGTTCCCAACGGGCAGCCTCCTTGAATCATAAAGTCGTTTATTACCCTATGGAAAGTAAGTCCGTCGTAGTATGGTTTTCCTTGTGGTTTTACACTATTTTCCATGTTTCCTTCGGCCAGGGCCACAAAATTACCAACTGTTCCCGGGGTTTTGTCGTAAGTTAATTTTACAAGAATTTCTCCTTTTGAAGTATTAAACTTTGCATAAATGCCGTTTTCCATATCTTTCTAAAATCTATTAATATTTAAAAAAAAGTCTAAAAAAAAACGCTCCACAAAATAGCAGAGCGTTTATAAATTATAGTATAAAACCAGATTATTAAAGAGCGTTCACTCCTTTAGTTAATCCAGATTTTAGGTTTCCAGCCTTATTGGCATGGATAATATTTTTCTTTGCTAATTTGTCTATCATACCAATTACAGAAGGTAATAAAGTTTCTGCTTCTTTTTTATCTTCAGTAGCACGTAATTTCTTGATAGCGTTACGTACAGTTTTATGTTGATATTTATTTCTTAGACGAACTGCTTCGTTTCTTCTAATTCTTTTTAATGCCGACTTGTGATTTGCCATCTCTCTAAACTTAAATTTTTTAAAAAAATGTAGAAATTACTTCTACTTTTATCATTATTTTTAAAGTAGTCCGTAGGGGAATCGAACCCCTGTTACCAGGATGAAAACCTGGCGTCCTAACCCCTAGACGAACGGACCAAAATACTCTTTTTCAAGAGTTACGGTAAAAAACCGTGTATGTCAAATTGAACTTAATCTTAGTAGTCCGTAGGGGAATCGAACCCCTGTTACCAGGATGAAAACCTGGCGTCCTAACCCCTAGACGAACGGACCATTTTTTTCTCAATTGCGGATGCAAAAATACAACTATTTTTAAATCATACAATACCTGTAAATATTTTTTTTGGATTTTTTTGAATTAATAAGCTTTGGCAAACAATACGCGCCGCTCCGAAGGCTTGCCAGAATAGACACACTGCCCTTTTTCAGCTTTGGCATCTAAAGGAATACAACGTATGGTTGCCTTGGTTAACTCTTTAATTTTATCCTCGGTTTGGGCGGTTCCGTCCCAATGCGCTGATAAAAATCCGCCTTTTGTTTCTAAAAGCTCTTTAAATTCCTCAAAAGTATCGACCTCGGTAATATGCGCATCTCTATATTCTTGTGCTTTTTTGTATACGCTTTCCTGAATTTCTTCAAGCAGCCCTTGAATCTTTTCAACAACAGCTTCAGCGGCAACGGTTTCTTTGGTCAGGGTATCCCTTCGGGCAACTTCATACGTGTTGTTTTCCATGTCGCGCATCCCCAAGGCAAGTCGAACCGGAACCCCTTTCAATTCATATTCATTAAATTTCCAGCCCGGTTTGTAGGTATCCCTGTCGTCGTATTTAACTGTAATGCCTTTAGAACGGAGTTCCTTCAGCAAAGGTTTTACTTTTTCGGTGATGGCATTTAACTGTTCTTCTCCTTTATGTATGGGCACAATTACCACTTGTATAGGTGCCAATTTTGGAGGCAGTACCAATCCGTTATCATCACTATGCGTCATAATAAGGGCTCCCATCAACCGTGTTGAAACCCCCCAGGAGGTTGCCCAAACATAGTCCTGCTTCCCTTCTCTGTTGGCATATTTTACATCGAAAGCTTTGGCGAAATTCTGACCCAAAAAATGAGATGTTCCTGCCTGCAAAGCTTTTCCGTCCTGCATCAAGGCTTCAATACAATAGGTTTCCAAGGCCCCGGCAAAGCGCTCGCTATCTGTTTTCACTCCTTTTATTACGGGAACCCCCATGAAATCTTCGGCAAATTCGGCATAGACATTCATCATCTGCTCGGCTTCGCGCACTGCTTCGTCTTTGGTTTCGTGGGCGGTATGCCCTTCCTGCCATAAAAATTCGGCAGTTCTTAAAAATAAGCGGGTCCGCATTTCCCAACGCACCACATTGGCCCATTGATTCACCAATATTGGCAGATCTCTGTACGATTGCACCCATTTTTTATACGTATCCCAAATAATGGTTTCCGATGTTGGCCTTACAATAAGTTCTTCTTCCAGTTTTGCCTCTGGATCTACAACCACCCCGCTACCATCTTCGGCATTTTTTAACCGGTAATGGGTTACCACGGCACACTCTTTGGCAAATCCCTCCACATGATCGGCTTCTTTACTTAAATATGATTTTGGAATGAACAATGGGAAATATGCATTTTGATGACCTGTTTCCTTGAACATCCTATCCAGTTCGGCCTGCATTTTCTCCCAGATTGCATATCCATATGGTTTAATTACCATACACCCCCGAACAGCCGAGTTCTCAGCCAAATCGGCCTTAACAACCAATTCATTATACCACTTTGAATAATCTTCGCTTCTCTTAGTTAAATTCTTACCCATTATTTGTAGTTTGGCACAAAACTTGCACCTTAGTTAAATGTAATAAATAGTTTGACAAAACTAACTATTTTTGTTATGTTCAACAATAAATATTTGCAATGATGAAAACACTATACTTTTTTAAAAAAATAAAGGCTTTTACGGCCGTTTTGATCATTGGAATCCTTGTAGCTTCGTGCGGTTCTTATGAACAGGCTTCTTATTATGACAGAGACGGAATCTATAATGACGATATTGCTTATTACGACGATACGCAAGCACCCAATGATAAAAAACAAAACGAAACAACCGAAAATGTGGTTGTTACCGATTATGAGACCTATTTCAACAGCAGGTCCCAAATGTTGGATAACGCTATAGAATACCAAGAACAAAACGACGTTTTTACCGATGTTGATGGATATTCCAGCTCTCAAGTAGACAGCACAGATGTTACCCAGGAATATGCACTAAACTACAACTCCGGAAATCCCGGCTGGGGAGAAAACCCGGAAAAAACAATAGTTAATGTATACAACAACAGTTGGGGCGGTTATTACGGTGGCTACTACGGCGGATGGTACGACCCGTTCTGGGGACCTTATTATGGTGGCTGGTATGGAGGCGCCGGATGGTACGGACCCGGATGGGGAATTAGCTGGGGTTGGGGATACAACTCATGGTACGGCCCCTACGGACCTTATTATGGTGGCGGATGGTACAGACCAGCATATTATCCTTATTATTACGGACACCGCTATGCATATACAAACTCAAGAAGAGGGTACTACGGAAGAACTACAGCCGCTGTTTCCAGAAGCAGCCAAGCAACAAGGCGTAGCAGTACAAGTGCCAGGACTTCCAGAGGGTATTCAAGAAATGCAAACGCAACCAGAAGCAGCAGAAGCTCTGTAAGCCGAAACGGCTATTCAAACAGTGCACGAGTTGGTGTTGACCGCGATAGGTACACCAGATCTTCGGGATACTCAAGAGGCGATAATTCTAGAAATTCAAATTCCAGCTATTCAAGATCATCTTCAAATAGTAGTAGAAATAATTCTGGTTATTCAAGATCGTCGAGTTCCTCCAGAAGCAACTCCAGCTACTCAAGGTCATCTAGAAGTAATTCAAATTACTCAAGATCATCAAGCTCGTCCCGTAGCAGCTCCTATTCAAGACCTTCGACTAGCAGAAGTAGTAGCTCTTATTCAAGATCGAGCGGTGGAAGCAGGTCTTCTGGCGGCAGTTCAAGAAGTTCAGGCGGAAGAAGAGGCGGAAGATAAAAAACACAATGTCTTGGGCTTACTTAAGCTCAAGATATTGCTATATTAAATTTTACCTAAGCGTATAATTTAACGGCAATCAAACAACATAAAATAAGTTTTACTACATTCTCAACTTTTAAATAATCAAATGAAAAATAGAGTTTTATTAATAACGGCCTTGTTCGTCGGCGTGATAGCCTTTGCGCAAAACAGAAACGATGTCGTGCTGTACGGAAACGACAACTTAAACGGTACGGCCCGTTTTCAAAGTATGAGCGGAGCCTTTGGTGCCCTTGGCGGGGATATGTCTGCCATCAATATCAATCCGGCAGGTTCGGCCGTGTTTACAAATACATTATTCACTATTTCAGCAGCCAATTATCATGTAAAAAACGACACACGCTATTTTAACGGGGACAGCAATACCGATTTTTCCAATTTAAGGCTTAACCAAATTGGAGGTGCCTTGGTATTCAACAATGGAAACACCAATTCTCCATGGAAAAAATTTACCATGGCTTTTAATTATGAGCTGAGCAATAATTATGAAAATGAATATTATGCCATTGGAGACGGAAATACCTCTATTGCGCAGTACTTCCTCAACAATGCAAACGGGTTTGCAGTGGGCGATTTAGAACCTATTAACAACGAAACCATAACAGATGCCTATGTAAATATTGGTTACGATTTGGGGTACAGTGCACAACAAGGTTTTCTCGGGTACCAAAATTATATTATAGACCCGGCCACAATGGACAATCCAGATGAAACAAACTATATTTCCAATGCCAAGTTCTCTAACGGAATAGGGCAAGAGCAATTAGTGGTTACCTCGGGTTTTAATAGCAAGTACACGCTTAATTTTGCCTCTCAGTATTCCGACAATATTTACCTTGGTTTTGGGTTAAATTTCCATAGTCTGGAAAGGACAAAAAACACACAATTTGACGAATATGGTTACGACAGCGATTCCAAACTTCAATATGTACAGTTTGACAACGAATTGTTTACCTACGGAAACGGATTCTCGTTTAATATAGGCGGAATAGCCAAGTTGAATAATATTGTTCGTGTGGGGGCCAGCTATCAATCGCCTACATGGTATACAATGACAGACGAACTTTTTCAAAGGATCAATACCGATTATTATGCCGATCCAAACGATGCAAACACAACTTATTCTGAAGCAACTCCAAATTCAACTATAGTTTTCCCAGATTATAAAATTCAAATTCCAGGTAAATATACCGGTAGTGCCGCCTTTATTTTTGGCCAGTCGGGGCTTTTAAGTGTAGATTACAGCTATCAGGATATGTCCAATGCTAAGATAAAACCTACAACCGACCCCTATTTTGCCGAAGAAAACAGAGCCATGGAAGAATTGTTCCAAGGTGTTTCGACCGTTAGGGTTGGTGGCGAGTACCGTATAAAAAACCTAAGCCTAAGAGGCGGATACCGATACGAAGGAAGCCCATACAAAGACGAATTTACAATGGGCGAACTCAATGGTTACTCTCTAGGGATAGGCTATAATTTTGGCCCAACAAAACTGGACCTTGGTTTTAGCCAAGCATTTCGCGATTATAATGTCTCTTTATATGACACCGGACTTACCTCTACGGCTGCAATAGACAATAAAAACACAAATGTTACCTTATCGTTTACGTTTAATATGTAACACACAACTTTTAAAATTTAAAAGAGGCCCGGTATAAAATTATATACGGGCTTTTTTAAAAGTCTTTTTCTACAAATTTTATTTATCCGATTTCATTTTCATATTAAAAATAAATTACATTTACGGTCTGTATGAGCACTTTTTAAAAACTCATCATTTACGTAGTATGCAGGACATTTTGTTTTAGTTGCAGCTGATAATTATATGTCAATTGTACGAAAAGTGAAAGCAATCGAACGCTTATTCGGTTGCCTCGATGAAGAAATCAACCAGTTTCGTGAAACCACGGGCATATTTTGCGCAAGCGGATGTGGAAAATGCTGCAACAAAGCCGATATTGAAGCTAGCCCATTGGAATTTTTGCCCCTTGCCTTTTATTGGTTTTTAAGGCACGAAGCCATAACAAAACTGGAACAATTACAAAACAACATTTCCCCAACCTGTATTGTGTATTCCCCGCTCTCTATTGAAAATATCACGAAGGGCAGTTGCGAAACATATCTATACAGAGGATTAATTTGCCGTTTGTTTGGCTATGCGGCCACCACCGACAAGTATGGAGATATGCGACTTGTTACTTGTAAATTGATTAAGGAAAATCAAGCCGAGAATTATTCCAAGGCCATTACTTTGCTCAAACAAAAAGAATATGTCCCTATATTTTCTGATTATTACAAAAAGTTGATGCAAATAGATTTCTATTTGGGCAACCAGATAATGCCCATTAACGATGCCCTAAAAAAAGCCCTGGAAATTGTTTTGAATTATTATTCGTACAGACCGTTTCCTAAATTTAAAAAAGCAGTTTAGAAATCATTTCCCTAATAACGCTACGTGGTAAATCCGGGTTACCTCCTCCCCGGCCTTACTGGTTACTTTTTCTGCTTTTTGGTCGATTTTCAATAATTTAAACGGAGAGCCCAAGGCAAGTACCTCCATATCATCGGCACTGTATAAAGCAAATAATTCTTTTACAAAAGGAAGTTGCTGCATAAAAGTCTTATCGGCAAAACTAATGCTAAAATGCCCGCCGGGTTTTAATACACGATATACTTCTTCTAAAAATTCTTGTGGGTTTTTCCAAAAATATACCGTGTTGACAGTAAAGATTTTATTAAAAAAATTAGCTTCAAAAGGCATATTGAGCCCATTGTACAAACAAAAGGAAACTTGATCTTTGAAAGGCAAGGTATTTTTAATGGCTTCGTTATGCATCGATTCAGAAATATCAATCCCGAAATATCGAAGTCCGTTAGCCTCATGCATCAAATTGTCTACATGCTTGCCATTTCCATGCCCTATTTCCAAAATATTGCATTCATCATAAATTTCAAGGGCATTTATGGCTGCCAATGTCATTCCTATATTGGTTGCATGCATGGCTTCGCCCATTTCTATGCCTTTTTCCCCTTTTGGGCAAAAAAGCTGTGCTTCAATTTCAGAAAGTTTTTCTTCTTCAATATTCATCTTAAGTTTTTAAAATTCAAAATATTAAATTTAACCGTTACATAATGTACTCTCCATTAATGCTTTTAACCGGCGCTGGAATGTTGGTTTCCTTTAATGCTTCGAGAAGGTTAATTTCTATGGTCCTCGTTATTTGGTCAAGCGGAATCCCCGTTGGAATATTCTCGAACGGGTTTAACAGTGCCATTCCTATTTTATGGGTAGTCAAGAATATATAGCCCACCAATATACCTATCATAATAGACCATGCCCCCATTTCGTCTACCGAAGACCATGTTACGCTTATAATGAATATCCAGATGAACACCCGTGTATAAAAATTGTAGGTGGTAGGAAACACGGTATTCTTTATGCGTTCGGACATTCCCATTTCATCACAAAAATTAATAAGCATTTTATTGAATTCCAAAAACTTAAATCCGTCAATAGCATCCTGACTTCTAAGCTTTTCCAAATCTTCGGACTGCAAGTTTAAAATGGCGTTTGATTTGTTTGATTCTTTTTCGACCGCTATTATATCTTCTTTAGAAAGGTATGCTCTGTAATCTTGGAAATTAGAATTTCTTAAATTGTCCTTCAAAGCATATAAAAAAGCTATGTGGCGGTACACCATTGTATGCTTCAAGGTGTGCAAATCTACTGTATCTGCCGCCGGGGCTTCTTTTACGTAATAAATAATTTGCCTGGCCCAAGAACGGGAGTCGTTTACCAGAGAGCCCCATATTTTTCGTGCTTCCCACCAACGGTCGTATGCCTGGTTATTGTTAAAACCAATGAAAAAAGCCAAGGCAGTACCCAAAATGGTCGGGATAATGCTGGAAACCAATATGGAATCGAACAAATGAATGGATTCTATGTATTTATAAAAAAAATAAGCGGCAACACATGCAATAATCTCAAAGAGAAAATGCCTCCATGTTCCGCTTAAAATTCTATAAACGTTTACTTTTTTAGAAATAAGCATTTACTATAAGTTTTTAATACTTATAAATATAATACTTCTTTCACAATTATGCTTCACGATTGATTTGCTAAATAACCCGGTAGGCTTTTTTTTACGATTTCCTCCCATCCTGCCACAAAATTTTCGCGGGAAAGATCGCTGCCGGCATCCATAAAGTTTTCTATACCGCTATGCTTTAACCGCACCAAAGTTTTACCGTCTTGGGCTGCAAGTTGCCAACTTACAATGGAAACGCCTTTGGAGTACTCGGGGTAGCTCCAACTGTAGCGTATCCGTTTTTCAGGAACAATATCTATAATTCGGCATACATGTTTAAAATTAGTGCCATTGGGCTCGTAAAAATAAAACTCGTTTCTTTCGCGCAATTCAAAATTATTTACGGTAAAATACCAATTTTTCATTTTTTCGGGCACCGTAAGTGCTTTCCATACGCTTTTAATAGTTGCGTTAACTATAGTTTCTACAATAATTGTTTGATCTTTCATTCTTTATTCTTTTAATGAAATATCAGTTTAGGGCATTATCGTTTTAGAGTGAAATTACTTTTATAAATTTTTAATTCTTTGTCTGCATTAGTATACTCCAACCGAAACCAATAATCAGATGAAGGCATCATTTTTCCGTTGTAAGTTCCGTCCCATCCTATGGCGACGGTTGCTAATTGTTTCAATAATTTACCATAACGATCAAAAATATAAACACGTCCCGTTGTATTTCCTTCCAACCCGACCACGTTCCATGTATCGTGTATGCCATCGCCATTTGGGGTGAAAAACTTTGGATACCCAGATACCATTACCGGGACTTCTTCCGTTCCGCATCCACTAATATGTTTTATGGTAACAGTGTTTAGGCCCACGGGGACATTTTTAAAATAACCGGATTCTTGAAAATTGCCATCGTTTAGTTGAAATTGATATTCACTGGCATCTTCAACGCTTATATCTATGGTGTTATTGTTAGAGAATTCCACAAGGTCTATATTGGTAACAACAGGCGTATTTACAGGCAAAAATTCGAGTTCTACCTCATCGTATTCAGAAAAACCCTGCGGATAAATTGCCTCTACCCTGTATATACCATTTGAAGCAGCTTCATATGTTGGACCGGTAGCCCCTGCAATAATGGTAAAATCATCGATTCCATTATCGGGAGTACTGTCTACCGACCATCTATATGTGCTTGCGTTCTCGAAAGTCCCGTCAAGGATATAGGTTTCCCCTTCACATAAAACCTCTTCCGGCTCCTGCAAAAGATCGGGCACTAAAGAACAATCTAAGGCCTGGTTGCTACCAGAAAAAACATTTCCGGTAAATTCCAACTGAAAACCATTGGACTCCCCAAAATAGCTGTTCACCAAAAGTAGATATTCTTCGCCTTCCTGCACCTGCATAAACGGGGCATACGTAACGGTTTGGGTGCCCGTGGCCGGGTTAATACCTACCCCCGTATAATCGTTATCGTTTATAAAATCTATGGCAATATTAGAAATTCCGCAATCTACCAAAGTACCATCGTTGCCAACTGGATTCCCCAAACTGCCACAAACCGGATTGGGGCCATATACCGCAAAATCAAGGTCCTGCCCCGCTTCATTTGGCAATATGTTAAATCCTAATTGTCCGGTAGCCATTGCCCTAAAACGAAACCATACAGCGTTAGATTCTATGCCGTCGTTCTGTCCCTGCAATAAACATCCGCTTTGGGTAGCACCGTTAAAATCGTCTGTTCCGGCACCATTTAAAACGCCGCTGTTGAGTATATCCTTACATATAGGAACGGCATCAATACAATCTGGAGAAATAGATTGTGAAAAAATTTGAAAGTTTCCTATAAAAAATACAACTAAAAAGCATGGGGCTATTATCTTCATTTGTATTGGTTGGTACAGATTGAAAGTTAATAAATAAATAAAATGATTGCAACTTACTACAATATTAACGTTAATAGGGCATAAATATGTATCTTTGCTGTCAATTTTTTATTGACAGCCACATTGTTTACAATTAACATACGGCTATAGTCCCCGGCGTAGTTGACAGCAATAAAAAATATATTTTAAAGGACTGATAATGATTTAATTAAGAAAAGTCATTAACAGACTTTAAAACAAATAAAATTACTTATGAAAATAGATAAAGCTTTAGAAGATCACTTTGAAGAATTAGGAAACGATCATGCATCATCTGCAGCCGAAACTCCCATGAGGCCAGATGCCTTTGATATTTCAGATGACGAAAAAATAGAACAAATAGAATCCCAGGTATACAATATCATGGAGACTTTGGGGCTCGACCTTACAGATGACAGTCTTCGCGGCACCCCAAGAAGGGTTGCAAAAATGTTTGTTAAAGAAATTTTTTCTGGGCTACATCCAGACAGAAAACCTAAAGCTTCTACGTTTTCCAACAAATACAAATATGGCGAAATGCTCGTTGAAAAAAACATTACGGTTTATTCTACATGCGAGCACCATTTATTGCCCATTGTCGGCCGTGCCCATATTGCGTATATCTCTAACGGAAATGTTGTTGGACTTTCCAAAATGAACCGTGTTGTGGATTATTTTGCAAAAAGACCACAAGTACAAGAACGTATGACCATGCAAATTGTACAAGAGCTACAAAAAGTCTTGGGCACTAAAGATGTTGCTTGCGTTATCGATGCAAAACACCTTTGTGTAAACTCGCGTGGGATAAGGGATATTGAAAGCAGTACCGTTACCGCAGAATTTGGCGGCAAATTTAAAGACCAGGCAGTGCGCAGGGAATTTTTGGACTACATAAAACTCGATACGGAATTTTAAGGAAAATTGAATAACCAAAACTATTTGCAAATTGGCAATGATTAATTTTAGGGTTATTATTGCCATACTAAAAGAAAACAGCCCGCATACATGTTATTTAAAGATCAAGAATTAAAAGTTTACAATTCGCTTACAGGAGAAAAAGAAATATTTAAGTCTATTACAGAAGGATATGTTGGCATGTACGTTTGCGGACCCACCGTATACAGCAATGTACATTTAGGAAATGTAAGGACTTTTATGTCTTTTGATATGATTTTTAGGTACCTTAAGCATTTAGGCTACAAAGTGCGGTATGTTAGAAATATTACCGATGCCGGGCATTTGGAGAACGATGCAGACCAAGGGGAAGACAGGATTGCAAAAAAAGCGCGTCTGGAGCAAATAGAACCCATGGAAGTTGTACAGCGCTACACGGTAGATTTTCATAACACGCTCAATAAATTCAATAATTTACCGCCCAGCATTGAACCAACGGCCACCGGGCACATTATTGAACAGATCGAAATAATAAAAGAAATACTCGATAACGGCTTTGCCTACGAAGTAAATGGTTCGGTTTATTTTGATGTTTTAAAATTTAACGAAACAAACGAATACGGAAAATTAAGCAAGCGTAAGGTTGAAGACCTTATCCATAACACCCGCGAAACCGCCGGTCAGTCCGAAAAGAAAAACCCGCAGGACTTTGCCCTTTGGAAAAAAGCAGAACCTCAGCACATTATGCGCTGGCCTTCGCCATGGAGCGATGGTTTCCCTGGATGGCACCTTGAATGTACCACCATGAGCACCAAATATTTGGGCGAGCAATTTGATATCCACGGCGGGGGCATGGACTTAAAATTTCCACACCACGAATGCGAAATAGCACAAGCTGAAGCCTCTACGGGGAAAACACCCGTTAATTATTGGTTGCATGCCAATTTACTTACCTTAAACGGCAAGAAAATGGCAAAATCTACCGGGAACAATATATTGCCCAACGAAATATTTTCTGGCGATAACGATATTTTAAGCAAACCATTCTCCCCGGCAGTAACCCGTTTTTTCATGTTGCAGGCACATTACAGAAGTATTTTAGACTTTGGCAACGATGCCTTATTGGCTTCAGAAAAAGGGTTTAACCGATTAATGGATGCATACCATATGTTAGACTCCTTGGCAACGGGAACCACGTCATCTTTTAACGTAAAGGAATGGAAACAAAGTTGCTACGATGCAATGAACGACGATTTTAACACCCCTATACTCATTGCAAATTTATTTGAAGCCGTAAAACAGGTTAATTTAATAAAAGAAGAAAAAGCTTCCATTTCTGCCGAAGACCTTAAAGTTGTTAAAGAATCCATGCAGGCCTTTATTTTTGATGTTCTTGGTTTGCAAGATGAAAGAAATGCCCAAGACAATTCTTCTGATAAATTAACAGGAACCGTCGAGCTCCTTATACAGTTAAGGTCCGAAGCCAGGGCCAACAAGGATTTTGCAACTTCAGATAAAATCAGGGACGAACTGACCTCCCTTGGGGTACAGCTTAAGGATGGAAAAGATGGCACTACTTTTAGTTTGAATTAATTGATAGTTGATAAGTGTTAATGGTTAATTGTTGAATTTATAAATCTTTGAAACTTGAAACCTGAAACCTTTACAACTTTGAACCTTTGAACCTTTGAACCTTTGAACCTTTGAACCTTTGAACCTTTGAACCTTTGAACCTTAAAAATTGTTAAAAAAAATCATTATAGCGCCTTTTATTTTTCTGGTGCGGGTGTACCAAACGGTTATTTCGCCGTTAACCCCTGCCACGTGCCGCTATACCCCTACATGCTCGCAATATACGGTTGAGGCTTTAAAAAAGCACGGCCTGTTTAAAGGTGGTTGGCTGGCCGTAAAAAGAATTGCCAGTTGTGGCCCTTGGGGAGGTTCGGGCTACGATCCGGTTCCTTAAAATTTCTGAATTTTACTTTTTTATTGTTTCTTCACAAACTTTGTAAGTATCACAATCATTTGCCCTGCCACCTTTCCTTCTATTTGTTCATGATTGTCGTGAACCAATCTAATATTTCTAACAGCTGTTCCAATTTTTGCGTTTAGTGAAGATCCTTTCACATCCAAATCTTTTATAAGCGTTACAGTATCGCCATTTTGAAGGATATTGCCATTGCTGTCTTTATGCAACTGGACGCTTCCGTCATTTAAATGATCTCCAGATGCTTTTGCCCATTCCAACACATCATCTTCAAGGTATATCATATCCAGTGCACCGGCTGCCCAGCTTTCGTTTCTAAAACGGTTCAACATTCGCCAAGAAACCATTTGTACGGCAGGAATTTCGCTCCACATGGACATCGGTAAAATCTTTTCCCAAAATGCACTGTCCGGTTCTTCCCTTTTTTCTATTTGATCAAGGCATTTTTTTGTAATCAAAATAGCGTTTATGTCGTTGCTTTTATTGCTAAATGGAACTTCATAAACAACTAAATCGTTCGTACCACCACTTAATTCGCATGTATTTCCACTTCTTTCCTTTAAAAAGTCTTCCTGTTTCATAAATTCATATTATATTCTACAAAAATATAACATTGCGTTTATAGTGGCTCTCATATATCAATATAAATTTTAACCGCACATAAATTGACTTCAACCCATGCCCCTAAACTTTGTATCTTTGCACTATAAAATTTTCATCAATGGAATTAAATAAAATCCCACAAATAAAACATACCGATAAAAACAACTTTTTTTTATTGGCCGGGCCATGTGCCATTGAAGGCGAGGACATGGCGCTTAAAATTGCCGAAAGAGTAGTTTCCGTTACCGATAAGCTACATATTCCTTATGTATTTAAAGGAAGTTTTAAAAAGGCCAATCGTAGCCGAATTGATTCTTTTACGGGAATTGGCGACGAAAAAGCCCTGAAAATCCTTAGAAAGGTATCCGAAACATTCAATGTCCCCACCATAACAGACATCCATGAAGTAAACGATGCCACTATGGCCGCCGAATATGTCGATATTTTACAAATTCCCGCTTTTTTGGTGCGTCAAACAGACCTTGTAGTTGCCGCCGCCAATACGGGAAAGACCATCAATTTAAAAAAGGGCCAGTTTATGAGCCCTGAAAGCATGAAGCATGCCGTACAAAAAGTATTGGACTGTAATAACGAACAAGCCATTATTACTGACCGCGGAACCATGTTTGGCTATCAGGATATGATTGTAGATTTTCGCGGTATTCCAACCATGAAACAATATGCCCCCGTTGTGCTGGACGTTACCCACTCCTTGCAACAGCCCAATCAAAGCAGTGGTGTTACCGGTGGAAGACCCGAATTAATTGGCACCATTGCCAAGGCTGGAATTGCGGCCGGGGTTGATGGTTTGTTTATGGAAACCCACTTTGATCCTGCCAATGCAAAAAGTGACGGTGCCAATATGCTTCACCTCGATCATATAGAAAAACTGCTAACGCATTTAACAGAAATTAGGCAAATTATATACAAACAGAAACAAAAATAGAATTTATTTCTTGTATATATTCTTATTTTCTCTTATATTAAGCAAATTATTAATTTTAATCTAAATTAAATGCATAATATAAGAGAATATTTACAGCCTTTTACCGATAAGGTTTTAGAATTTTTGCCTAGTATGGTAGGTGCCGTTTTGGTTTTACTTATCGGATGGCTTATTGCGAGGGGAGTTAAGGCTGTAGTTGTCAAGCTTCTTAAAAAAACTACTGTCGACGATAAATTACTCGCAAAAACAGACATAGGAGACACCAATAAATTTATTGGCAACATATTTTATTATGTCATCATGATTATTGTAATTATGGTGGTCCTTGAACTATTGGGTGTAAGCAAAGTATTATCCCCATTAGAGCGTATGGTTGCACGCATACTTAGTTTTATACCTAATTTAATAGCAGCCTTTTTAATTGGTTTTGCGGGTTATTTGCTGGCAAAATTTGTATCAAACCTTATTAACCTCGGCGGAACATTTTTGGATAAGATCATAGAAAAAACAGGGTTTAAAGACACCGACAGCCTTATTAACATAATCCAAAAAGTAATTTTCATTCTTATTTTAATCCCTTTTTTGATTCAAGCTTTAAATTCTTTGGGAATAAAGGCAATATCAAGGCCGGCAAACAATATACTTAACCAGTTTACGGTAATGATTGGCGATATTTTGGTAGCCGCTGCTATTTTGGTGTTATTCATCTGGGGAGGTAAATACCTTACAAATCTTGCACAAGATTTATTTAAAAGCATGAAAATAGACATGCTGAAAAGATTCAGCTTCAGAAAATTATTGGAAAAGAGCAATCGGTTTCTGCAATACTGGCCAATATCTGTTATTTCTTTATCGTTTTCTTTGGTATAATTACAACGGTAGAAATTTTGGAGCTGGATAAGCTTACCAACATTTTAAATGAAATTCTAGAGCTTACCGCACAAATTTTATTCGGCCTGTTTATATTGGTCATAGGAAATTACATTTCGCTCCTTATTTACAATATGGTAAACAAGTCGCAAAGCAACAAATTTGTAGCCGGGATAATCCGTGCGGCCTCCCTGGCATTATTTATTGCAATAGCATTGCGTACCATGGGGATTGCCAACGAGATTGTTGAAACGGCCTTTACCTTTATTATAGGTGCCATTGCCGTTACCGTTGCATTAAGCTATGGCCTTGGTGGCCGTGAAGCGGCTGGAGAACATTTTAAAGAGATTATTCAGAAACTTAAGGGCAAAGAGCCTTCAAAAGAAAAATAACTAAAAATAATTATACAACTACCCTAAACTGTTTAGGAGTTTTTCCATAAGCCCTTTTAAATGCCGCACTAAAATGTGTGGCATTTTTATATCCCACCTCCCCGGCAATTTCATAAATTGGGAGCTGAGTGACTTTTAATAATTCTTTTGCTTTGTTCATTTTTTTATCAGAATAAAACTCATTTACTGAACAACCAAAGACCCGCTTAAATTCTTTTTTGAATATATATTCGTTGAGCGCCATTTTTCGGGACATTTCCTTGATTGAATAATTCTGGTCCAAATTCTCCAACATAAATTGCTTAGCGGCATACAATTTCTTTAATATTTTATCCTGATTAACCCCCGATTTTTGTATTTGTCCATTTTTATAATTGTTTAATTGCAAGGCCAGCAATTCCAATAACTTTGCCTCTAGAAACAATCTTTTGCTCACCCCCTCAAGTGTTGTTTCTTGAATATGAGCCAATATTGTAAGTATCTCGTTAGACATAGGATGCACCAAATGATTATCGTTGTATGATTTAAAGTCGTTTACCTCCATAATGCCCCGCTGTTGCAAGTAAGAGTATGGAAAACTAATGTTTACCTCCCTATACGGCCGTTCTCCTGTTAGTCTTACATATCCTTTAAATTCTTCAACCCTTGCCATGTAACATTCTTGGCTTTCATTTAAAACATCGTTGTTGCCACGCAGGGAAATAATTTTTTCCCCTTCAATTAAAAAAGACATGTGTATAAAATCCTCGCTTGTTTCGTTATAAAAAACAAGGTCCTTTTCCAGTTCGAGATTACATGTTTGAATGGAAACACTCCCGATTTGAACATGTTTGATATCCCCTTTTCCATATTTACCATGGACTTTGTATACGGCATAATCGCAACCAACTCCATTAACCACTGAAATACAAGACCCTACAACTTCTTTAAAGCCGATGTCTCTGCCCTTGAGATTGATTAATTCACAGTTAATAAAATCGCGTCTTTTTTTTTCCATATCACGTCATTGCCATAGCATTTCCTTTTCTAAATTTGCTACTCGATTTATTTAGACCAAATATAAATAACTGATTTCATATGAAGAACATATTTACAGCCTTTTTGTTCCTATTCTCAACCTTATCTATTTTCGGGCAAAATGGTAGTATAAAAGGAAAAGTAATTTCCGATCAAGGTTACCCCATCTCAAATGCAAATGTATTAATATCCGGGACAAATATTGGTATAAACACCGATATCTCAGGAGATTTTCAAATAGACAATCTTGCCCCGAAAACTTATAAACTTAAAATTTCATATGTTGGCTACAAAGGAAAAAACATAGAAGCCAAGGTATTTAGCAATCAAGTAACCACTGTTGCAACTATTGAATTAAAAGAAGTAAACGAATCTCTGGACGAAGTGGTCCTGAAAGCTAACAAAACAAACAAATTTTACAAGCCAGAAAGCACGGTCGTTTCCAAGCTCCCTCTTAAAGATCTTGAAAACCCACAAGTATACAACACCATTCCTTCTCAGTTATTGAGCGAACAAGTAGTTACAAATTTTGATAATGCGCTAAAAAATGTTCCCGGTTTATATAAGTTATGGGAATCTACTGGAAGAGGTGCCGATGGAAGCGGTTATTACTCCCTTCGCGGTTTTGCCGTTCAACCAACCATGATTAACGGATTACCGGGATTAACCAATGGGACGCCCGACCCTGCTAATATTGAAAGTGTTGAAGTAATTAAAGGCCCTTCTGGAACACTCTACGGAAGTAGCTTGATTAGTTATGGCGGACTTATCAATATCAATACCAAACGCCCCTATTTTGATAAATTTGGCGGAAATGTATCGTATACGGCCGGAAGTTATGGTTTAAATCGCGTAACCGCCGATGTAAACACCCTCTTAAGTACCGAGAAAAACATTGCTCTTCGTATAAATTCGGCATACCATACACAAAACAGCTTTCAGGATGCAGGCTTTAAAAAGTCGTTTTACATAGCACCATCGTTGGCTTATGAGGTGAACGATCGTTTGTCGTTCTTTATCAATACTGAATTCTACAACGGTAAAAACACCAATCAAACCATGTTATTTTTAGATCGTGCTTCTGAGTTACGCGTTCACAATATGGATGAATTAGGTTACAACAACAACCGTTCTTATACAAGCAACGATTTGTATGTAAACAACCCTACTTATAGTTTGCAAGGTGAGATGCGCTATAAAATAAGCGACAATTGGACCTCTCAAACTGTTTTTTCACGCTCCAATGCTAAGTCAGATGGATATTATTCATATTTATATGAAATCACAAATACAGTTAATCAACAAGCTCCTATTAACGACGGCATCATTCTATCTCGATATACAAGCAAACAAAACTCTGAAACCTTAGGCACAGATATTCAACAAAATTTTATTGGCGAATTCAATCTAGGGAACTTCAAAAATAAAATGGTAGCCGGTTTAGATTTCTTCAATCAAAAAGTAATCAATAATGGTACCGGATATGGAAATCAAGGTTATGTATATATTGGTTCTAACAATGAAGAATTTCAAGCTGTCCTTCCAGCATTGCACGAGCAATCGGGCACTCCAATGGGAACATCGTACCCAGATGATTCGGGTGTGCTTACACAGGCAGGTGCCGATGCCGGTATTGCCCAATTAGCAAACCCCGGGGCTCAATATAGCGAATCGGAACAAAAAATATATAGTGCTTATGTGTCTGATGTAATCTACTTTATGCCTGAGCTTTCTGCAATGGCCAGTGTACGTCTTGATCATTTCTCGAATGACGCTCATGACCAAACAGCTTTTTCACCAAAATTCGGATTGATTTATCAACCAATACTCGATAAGGTTTCTGTTTTTGCAAATTATATGAATGGATTTACAAATGTAGCTCCTGTAACAGTAATTACTGATGGAGATCAATCAACACAAACCTTAGATCCAGAACATGCCAATCAGTTTGAATTTGGTACTAAATTAAACTTGTTCAACAATAAATTGGCTGCAACCATAAGCTATTATGATATTGAAGTGAGCAATAGAGCTTTAAGAATTGATATTGATGCAGATAATTATTACTACAATCAAGAAGGAAAACAAAGTAGCAAAGGTTTTGAGACCAGTATAACTGCCAACCCCATTGAAGGTTTGAACATTGTTGCCGGATACAGTTACAACGACAGTAATCTTGAAGAAGGTGATGCAGCTTTTGAAAATAGAAGACCGGAAGGTGCCGGGCCTCAAAACTTAGCAAACCTATGGGCTAGCTATCGTTTTCAAAACATATCTCTAAAAGGTTTTGGAGTAGGTTTTGGAGGAAACTATGCTGATGAAAACATGATTTTTAATAGAAATGTACTCGGTACTTTTACCCTGCCTTCTTATACCATCATCAACGCTTCTATCTTTTATGAAACCGAAGATTTTGGGATTACTTTAAAGCTTGACAACATAGCCAATGAAGAGTATTACGGAGGGTGGTCTACCATTAATCCACAAACCCCAAGAACACTTTCTGCTAATTTCACCTACAATTTTTAACATTAAAAAAACTATAACAACTTAAAAATTGATATGAAATGTCCATTAACAAATTGCAAACCCGCCGATATGATTAACGGAGCATTCTATCTGACCAATAAAAAATAAATATAAACTGATGAAAAGGATTTTATTAATACTACTCTGCATTATAGGATGGAGTGTCTCGGCACAACAAGGAAGCATTTTAGGAAAAGTAGTTTCAGAAGATGGTTCTTCTGTTCCTATGGCAACTGTTATGCTCAAAAAAACATCTAAAGGAACACAAGCCGACGAAAATGGGTTTTTCAATATTCAAGGAGTAAAACCCGGCAATTATACACTCGTAGTAACTAGCATTGGTTACAATAAACTTGAAACCAGAGTATCTGTAAAAGCAAACGAAGCAACACAATTAGGAATATTAAATATTGAAGAAGCTACTGAATCTTTAGATGAAGTAGTTGTAAATGGTAATGGTCATGCCGATTATCTTGTAAAGAACCCTTCGTCGTCACTTCGGTTAAAAACAGAAGTATTAGACTTGCCACAAAACATTCAAATCATCAGCAATCAACTTATTAAAAGTCAGAATTTGGTAAGCATGATGGAAAATGTTACTCGAAATGTCAGTGGTGCACAAATGATTGAACATTGGGGAACTTTTGCCCGCATCAATATGCGTGGTTTTAAATTACCTGCCTTCAGAAACGGAATGAATGTAGAATTGCCATGGGGACCATTATCAGAAGACATGTCGATGGTTCAAAATATAGAATTTGTTAAAGGCCCTGCCGGGTTTATGTTATCGGCCGGTGAACCAGGCGGCTTTTATAACGTGGTAACAAAAAAGCCCACCAAGCATAGCGTTAACGAAATTTCACTTACAGCCGGAAGCTTTAATAGCTATCGTGCAACTTTCGATTCTGGTGGCGCTTTAACCCCCGATGGAAAATTACAATACCGTTTAAATGGGATGTACCAGAATGCAGACTCCTTCCGTGAGTATGAAGAAAGTAACCGTTTTAGCTTTGTTCCTTCTTTAAAATATGAAATTTCAGATAAGACTTCTATTACTACAGAGTTTACCTATCAAGAATCTAATCAAATTACAGGTGCTGCTTATGTATTTGCCCCTGTTGAAGATGGTTTTGGCAGTTTGGACCGCGATTTTAGTTTTCTGGACGAAGATTTCCCTAAATCCGATATCGAAGAATTAAGCATTTTGGTAAACGCAACTCATAATTTTAACGATAAATGGTCTGTACAAGGTCAATATATGTACATGGATTATACGGTAGAAGGTTCTTCTACCTGGCCCAATGCTGCCCTTCCCGGGGGTGATTTTTACCGCGGGTTAAGCATTTGGGACGCCGTTAGTACCAACGAACTCGGACAAATATATGTAAATGGCGAATTCAATACCGGAGCTATAAAACACAAAGTAATGGGCGGTTTTGATTACCGATACATTCAATATTGGGCCGATTGGGGACAAAACGGAAGTATTGATACTGAAGGCAATCCGTTTAATGTTTACAACCCCATTTATGGTAATGCCGTATATCCTGAATTTGACAGAAGTCAGCCTGTTAAAGTACGTGGTGCAGCCAATTACCAAGGGAATAAATACAATGCTTTCTATTTGCAAGATGAAGTTTGGATGTGGAACGACCGATTACGTTTAACATTGGCCGCCCGATACAATGATGCTTCAATTTTTGCATACGGACAAGGAAGCCAAGATTCTAAGGTAACTCCAAGAATAGGTGTCAATTTTAGCATTCTTCCCGACTTTACTGTTTATGGATTATTCGATCAATCGTTTAAACCTCAATCAGGAAATAATATAGAAGGTACAGATATTCCCTTTGACCCTGAAGTAGCAACCGATATTGAAGGAGGAATAAAAAAGCAATGGTTTAACGGAAAGTTAAGTACCGGGCTAACCGCTTACCAAATAACAAAAGAAAACTATTTAGTGAGCGCAATAGACACCGACAATCCTTCCATACCATATCAAGCCCAAGTAGGCGAAGTACAATCAAAAGGATTGGAATTCGATATGCAAGGACAAATTACAGAAGCCATAAATGTGGTGTTAAACTATGCAAATACAAATGTTGAAGTTACCGAAGATCCATATACACCAGAAAATGTAGGTAATAAAATTGCTGGTCATGCCAAGCATATGACCAACGGTTGGGTAAACTATTCATTCCTTCCGGGTACAGCTTTGCACGGTTTTGGCGTTTCTTTAGGCTACCAGTATCAAGCAGATCGTTCTACTTGGTCATGGGGGGCAGAAAACGAGGCCGTATTACCTAATTATTTCCGTATGGACGGAGGTTTATCATGGGCAAACGACCATTTTAGAGTAAATTTAAACATTAACAATATTTTAGACGAATACCTTTATTCCGGTGCTGCTTATCCTGGTTATGTATACTGGCAAAGTGAACCAGGAATCAACGGAAGATTAACAGTATCATACAGATTTTAGTAACCTAAATAAAAAACACATGAAAAAAATTATTGCATTAACGGTATTATTGTTATCCTCGGCGAGCACATTTGCCCATTATTTATGGATAGAAACCAATGCTCAAGGAGAAATTGGTAAAGAACAGGAAATAAAAGTACATTTTGGGGAATACACCTATGGGGTTATTGAAGAAGTGGAAGGCGAAGCTTTTTCAAAAGTCAATAAATTTTCATTATGGGTCGTGTCTCCTTCAGGAGAAAAACAACTTTTGGAAACTTCGGCAGAAAAAGACCACTACAAGGCACTTTTCACGCCAAAAGAAAAAGGAACGTACACCGTGCTTTTAAACAATAACGAGATTGACGTAATTGATTATACGCAATATGATTTTGGAATTTTTAAAACCCATTACCACTCGGTTGCCAATATAAATGTTGATAACAAGAACAACACGGCTACCCAAAATGATACAGGGATTACCGTAAAGCGTATTGCTACAGACAACAATGAGGTTAAGCTACAGGTTTTGTACAAAAACGAGCCTTTGGCAAAAAATGAAGTACAAATATACGTTACCGATCTATGGTCCAAAACATTGCATACAGATGAAGAAGGCTATATCTCGTTTAAACAGCCCTGGGACACAAAATACATTGTAGAAACAACCTACAAAGAAGAAGTTCCCGGCACTTATAATGGTGAAGATTATGAATTTATATGGCATTGTGCCACATATTGTATTCCTGAGTAGGCATACATAATATAACTGCATTGCAACTCTGACTTAACACATCAGAGTTGTATGCGTTTAAAAAAACGAATAACCAAATTTAATTACAAAAATGGTAGCAACAACAATTTTACTAATGTTTATGGGGTTTTACGCCCTATATAGCAGTTCAAAAAGAGCCGTTCTCAATCAGTCAAAGTTCGATCTTTGGTTGCAAGAAAAATACAGTCCGTTAAAAGCAACGGGGCTTTTATTAATAACAATTGCCTTGGGCGTTGCCATACTCCATAAAGGTTTTGCTTCGGGTATTTTTTATTGGTTTATTATTTTAATGACCTTGGGCAGCTTAATAGTTTTAGTCTCCCCGCTACGGGTATTTAATTACAAGGCCATTGCCACTACCCTTATATGCATCGTTTTTATAGAAAACTTTTTAATTTAGCACATGCCCGCCAATAAAAAGTATTTAACACAATCTCCATGGCAAAGAATTGCCAAGATAACCGCCGGCTTTATAGGTGGGTATATAGTTACCATTACATTGCATTTGGCATTGGCTACCTGGCTATATCATGTTAACGTAATTATAACCCTTACCTATTCGGGGTTTATTTTATGGGCCACTTTAATGATTGTAGCCTTTCTAGCCAAAAGCGGATGGAAAATCTGGGCAATTTATTTAGCACTTGCCTTTCTTTTTTATGTTATTTTTTATTTTGGCAATATGTACAACCCCATTATCCAACCATAAATGAACCAACGCTCTTATAATATCTTTTTTAATTTACATACCATAAGCGGTATTATTATCAGTGCGGCCTTGTTTGTTATTTTCTTTGCCGGGTCGTTTGCTTTTTTCAGGGACGAGATTGCCAATTGGCAAAAAAACGAAGAAATTGCACTTACCGAGAACGGCATTACCGTAAATCTGGACACTGTTTTTGATTCATTAAAAAACAATTACAATTTATACGGAAGGGATATTGAAATAGCCAAACACTATAACGAAAGAAGGGTAAGTGTAAACTTAAGTGCTTCAAAAGATTCTTTGGCGACCAAAGAAGATAAAGCAGGAACCTTTTTTTACCTGGATACGCAAACATACAATACCTATACATACGTCCAATCGTATACGCTTGGCGAATTTCTATACCGTTTGCATTTCTTTGCACAAATAAAGTATCCTTTCGGGTATTACCTTTCGGGGTTTGTGGCCTTCTTTTTCCTCTTTGCCATTATTACCGGAGTACTTATTCATTGGGATAAAATTATCTCAAACTTTTACACTTTCCGCCCAAAGGCAAAGTTTAAAACCATATGGACCGATGCCCACACGGCCTTGGGCACAATAGGGCTTCCTTTTCAGTTTGTATATGCCGTAACTGGTGCTTTTTTTATGCTGAGCTTACTCATGGCCGCACCAAATGTTATGTTTTTATATAACGGAAACCAACAAAAGTTATACGAAGACCTGGAATATTTTGACAAACCGGTTGCTCTCTCTTATCAAAAAATAGAAACAGTGCCATCTGTTGAAACCTTTGTAGACAAAACCAAGAAAGAATGGAACGGTTTTGAGGTTTCCCACATCCATATATATAATTATGCCGACAGTAATATGCAGGTTGCCGTTGAAGGCGAACTGGAAAAGGACATAAAATTTACAGGAACCGGAAAAGTTATTTACAATGCCATTTCTGGCGAAATTCTTTCCAAAAAGAACCCAATTACCAAAACATCCTATCTAGACGGTGTAAAAAATGCAATGTACAAGCTTCATTATGGCGATTACGGCGGACTTACATTACGCTTAATAAGCTTTGTTTTGGGGCTCATCTCCTGTTTTGTTATTATCTCGGGGGTATTAATATGGTTGGTTGCCAGAGATAAAAAAAATGTTCCCGAAAAAAAGCGGCGCTTTAATAAAATCCTGGTAAATATTTATTTGTCTATATGTTTAAGCATGTACCCAATAACGGCACTTGCCTTCATTGCCGTTAAAGTATTTCATCCGGTCGGGCAATCTTTTATTTACAAGTTCTATTTCATTGGCTGGTTGTTGCTTTCGGTATTTTTCTTCATAAAAAAGAGCAATTATTTCACTAATAAATATTGCCTTCTTTCAGGAAGTATCCTTGGACTGCTTATTCCAATTGCCAACGGTATAACAACAGGAAACTGGCTATGGAAAACATATGCAAACAATCAATTCCAGTCGTTTTTTATAGACATATTTTGGATAATCTTGGCTTTCACCACACTTATAATTACTTTTAAAATAAAAAGAAAGCCTTTAAAACCATAATATTATAACCTCCACCAAAACAGTTTATTTAAAAAAAAACCTTATTTTAGTATTAAAATCTTTACATTATGAATAAGAGAATTATTGCTTCGCTAATAGTATTATGCTTAATCTATGCATGCGGAACTACCACCAAAATCACAGCTTCATGGGCCAACAAAGAAGCTTTTGCAACAAAAAAATATAAAAGTGTCTTTATTGCAGCCATTACCAGCAATGTACCCGCTAAAACTGTTATTGAAGACGAATTGGCATTTCAAATGCAGGAAAGGGGCATTAAACCTACAAAAAGTCACGATGTATTTCCCGGTACTTTTACCAAAGACAACAAGCCTTCAAAAGAAATATTATTAAAAGGCATTAAAGACTCGGGGAGCGAGGCAATACTTACGGTAACCCTCCGGGACGAAGAAACCGAATCCAGGTATGTGCCAGGAACCACCAATTATGCCATGTACAGCCCGCTGGGCTATGGCTACTACGGCAATTTCTATGGTTACTACAACTCTGTATATGGTTTTGGTTACGATCCCGGTTACTATACCACAGACAAGGTATACTATTTAGAGACAAACATTTACGATGCCAGTAGCGAAGAACTTATATGGTCTGCACAATCCAAAACATACAATCCGACCGATATAGATAACTTTACAAAAGGCTATACAGAAGCCATTATTGGTAAATTGCAAGACGATGGTATTTTGGCCAAATAGCTAAAATATAGATAACTTTTATAAAAAGTGGTTATGGAAATTTTTCTTCATAACCACTTTTTCTGTTTTAAAAAATAACTATCTTTATAATAAATAAGGATTTTTACTTCCCCATTCTCTACAAAAATTAGGTTTTTAAATAGTATTATATACAAGCCTATAATTTGTCTAATCAACAATTTGTACAGAATGTTTTACAAAACCAACCCCACTTTATTATTCCTGCTATTCACCTGTATTTTTTTTCAAAATGCCATGGCTCAAAACGATACCATCGTTATGGATAATGGCGATAAATTTATTGGGGAAATAAAAGAAATGAAAAACGGTGTCCTCACCATGGAAACCGATTACAGCGACAGCGATTTTACCATAAAATGGACACACATAAAAAAAATAGATAGCGACCAATATTATTTATTAACGCTTAAAGATGGGCTAAGGTTAAATAGCGACCTGCACACCAAACCAAAAGACACAGGGGTGGTAGATGTTAAAAACCTAGATAAGATAACCACCGTTAAAATTGAAGACATTGTATATGTCAAGGCCGTAAAAACCACTTTTTTTTCCAGGTTGAGCGCCTCTGTATCGGTCGGGTACAACTTTACAAAAAGCAACAGCCTAAGTCAGTTTACCGTCCGGAGTAATATTGGCTATATTGCAGACAAGTGGGGCTTTAACGGGAGCTACAACTCGGTAAGGAGCAGCCAGGAAGATGTAGACGAAACCCAACGTACCGATGCCAATATTGGCGCCAAGTATTTTTTAAAGAACGATTGGTTTGTCATGCTCTCAGGAGATTTCCTATCAAACGAAGACCAAAAACTTAAACTCAGGTCCACCATTAAAGGCGGTCTCGGTAAATACATTATTCATTCCAACAGGGTCTATTTTTCGGCCAATTCGGGACTTGCATGGAACAACGAGCGCTTTACCGACGCCGAAGAACAAAACAGAAACAGCTTGGAAGCATATCTAGGGCTCGAAATAAACATGTTCGACTTCGATGATATCAGCCTCTTTTCAAACATAACCGCATACCCGAGCTTAACCGAAAGCGGCAGGATAAGAACCGATTTTAGTCTGGACCTTAAATACGACCTCCCTTTAGACTTTTTTATAAAAGTGGGCTTAACGCATAACTTCGACAGCAAACCCGTAGAAGATGCGGCAAAAGTGGATTACATTTTCCAAACAACGTTTGGTTGGGAATTATAAAAACAGCAGGCACTTATAATTTTTATACACATGAAAAAACAAAAAGCAATCCCTTTAAAACGCTTCCCCCTGTTTATATTCTTGTTCCTCTCTTTTTCTGTCCTAGCACAAGAGGCAGCAAATACGGCAGGCGAACAAAACAGCAATGAAACCGAAACCTTTAAACACCATAAACCGGCAATCTTTACCGGCTATAGCTGGGTTCCACAGGGAAGAAATGAAAACACCGGGGAAAAAGAAACCATTTTTGTTCCATCCATTGGCTTTTCATACGAGTATTGGTTCTCCGAAAAATGGGCAATTGGCACCTATAACGATGTTGAAATTGTAAAATACGAAGTAGAACGCGACGATGAAGACATAGACCTAAAGCGGGAAAACGCACTATCCCTCTCCCTCGCAGCCGTGTACGAAGTATTGCCAAAATGGACCCTAATTGCCGGTGGCGGGCTGGATATAGATAAAAACGAAACCCTCCCCATTCTCCATTTGGCAACCGAATATGTTATTTTGGAAAAAAACGCTACCGAACTTTCCGTAAGCCTTTCATACAATAACAAAGAATATTACGATACCTTCTCCATAGGCCTTGTACTTGGTAAAAAATTATAAATAACCAGCATATAGTTTAGTATCAACCATTAAAAATTAAATACACACATGAAAAAGATCAATTTATTTCACACATGCTATTGGCTATTGGCATGTTTGCTCATAACTGGCTGCGACCAAGACGGGCCGGATTATGTAGACGAACTGGACGTGGTTTATACCAACTACGACGACTCTTTTAATTTCGACGAACAACTCACCTATGCCGTTCCAGACAGTATTATAGAGGTAGACGATATCGATTTTGACGACGAACTTATTTCCCCAGATTTCATAGACCCCATTTATGCCGATGTAATCCTGGACAACATCGTGGCAAATATGGACAACAGAGGCTGGCAACAAGTAGACAAAGATGCAGATCCCGATGTAATTATCCTGGCAGCCGCCATGCAAACAACCAACCTGTATTATTATTACGATTGGGGCTACTGGGGCTGGTGGTATCCAGGTTTTTACCCAGATTGGGGCTGGTGGTACCCGGGCTACTACCCACCCGTGGTAAGCGCATACCGCTCCGGCACCCTTGTACTGCAAATGACCTATCCCGCCGGTATTGGCGTTAACGACAATATCCCGGTAGTATGGACATCGGCCATTAACGGCCTCCTCGAAGGAAGCACCAGCTCCATTAACGACAGGCTCAAGAACACTGTTGACCAAGCATTTATACAATCTCCATATTTAAGCAAATAAAAAACCGATATGAAAAAGTTAATTGCCATAATTGCATTGTGCATAGCCACCTATAGCGCCAAAGCGCAAGAACTTCAAATGGAATCTATTACCAGCTTTAATTACAGCATCGGTATCCCTGTGGGCAACCTAAGCGACTTTATCTCAAAAGTAAGCCCCCTAGGATTTTCCATAGACTACAAAAGGGCCATTACACCCAATATATATGTTGGTGGAGAATTTGGCATGAACAATTTTTACGAAGAACGCTCCTACCAAACATACACAGAGGGCACGGCCTCCATTAGCGGTATCCAGACCCGGTACAACACAAGCATGCCCATAACCATTACCGCCGATTATATCTATACCGCAAACAACCAGTTCAAGCCCTATTTTGGAATCGGTTTGGGTACCGTTTACAATTACCGCGAAATAGACCTCGGCCTATTCAATTCTACCATAAACACATGGTTCTTCACCATCAAGCCAGAAGCCGGCGTAATATTCAACCTAAATTCCTTCACGGGTATTAAACTTGGCGCACGGTATTTCCAGACGTTCAACACCAAAGACATAGATGCCTATTCTTACTTTGCCATCGATGTCGGTTTTGTGCTCATGCACTTCTAAAAAATCAAAAAGCGCATAGTGTTCATACATTATGCGCTTTTTTTAAACAACCTAACCAATAAATAAACTAATTACCTATAAGGGTATAATATATATCTTTTTCATAGCACTTCCCCCTACTAATAATATACAATATAGCAAATGTTTAAATAAAATTCTAATTTCTTAAACATAATTAATATTAAATTAACATCAAACAAACAGTATACTGCCCTTAACCATTGCTGTCATCTTGTCACAGAATCCTGATTGGTATTTTTTTTGAAACCTCCCTTTTAAACAATTTAAAATAAAAATACCAGAGATATGACTACCGGAAACATTAATGTATCTGTTGAAAATATTTTCCCGCTCATAAAAAAGTTTTTGTACAGCGACCACGAAATCTTTTTAAGGGAACTTATATCCAATGCTACCGACGCCACACTTAAATTAAAACACCTAACAAATATTGGTGAAGCTCCAGGCGTTGAATACGGAAACCCCGTAATAGAAGTAAAAGTAGACAAAGAAGGGAAAAAACTTCATATTATCGACCACGGTATCGGGATGACTGCCGATGAAGTTCAAAAATACATCAACGAAGTAGCCTTTTCGGGTGCCGAAGAATTCCTGGAAAAATACAAAGACTCGGCCAAAGACAGCGGCATTATAGGCCATTTCGGGCTAGGGTTCTACTCTGCCTTTATGGTGGCCAATACCGTCGAGATCATTACAAAATCATACAAAGACGAGCCCGCCAGCCATTGGTCCTGCGACGGTTCGCCTAAATATTCATTAGAACAAGCCGATAAAAAAGAGCGCGGCACAGAGATTATCTTGCACATCAACAAAGATTCCGAAGAATTTTTAGATGATGCCAAAATAACCCAGCTCTTGACCAAGTACAACAAGTTCATGCCAATCCCCATCAAGTTTGGCACCAAAGAAGAAACAAAAACTACAGGTGAAGGAGACGATGCCAAAGAAGAAAAAACCACGGTAGACAACATCATCAACAACCCAGATCCGGCATGGACAAAACAACCGGCCGATTTAAAAGAAGAAGATTACAAAAACTTCTACAGAGAGCTCTACCCCATGCAGTTCGAAGAGCCCCTGTTCCATATCCACCTTAACGTAGACTATCCGTTTAACTTAACGGGAATTTTATATTTCCCCAAGTTATCAAACGATATGAGCATGCAAAAAGACAGGATTCAACTATACCAAAACCAAGTATTCGTTACCGATAACGTAGAAGGTATAGTACCCGAATTCCTTACCATGCTAAAAGGAGTTATAGACTCCCCCGACATCCCGTTAAACGTATCGCGTTCTTATTTACAGGCAGACGGGAACGTAAAGAAAATCTCCAGCTACATTACCAGAAAAGTAGCCGATAAGCTTAAATCCATCTTCAACGAAAACCGTGAAGACTTCGAGAAAAAGTGGAACGACATTAAAATTGTTATTGAATACGGAATGCTTTCTGAAGACAAATTCTTTGAAAAAGCAGACAAATTCACCCTTTACCCTACCGTAGACGGTGCTTATTACACTTTTGAAGAATTACAGGAAAAAATAAAAGACGGGCAGACCGACAAAGACAACAAGCTCGTTATACTATATGCAAGCGACAAAGACGCACAGCACACCTATATAAACGAAGCAAAAGAACGCGGCTACGAAGTATTATTGCTGGACTCCCCCATTGTATCGCACCTGCTTCAAAAGTTGGAGACCTCCAAAGAAAACATTTCGTTTGCCCGCGTAGATGCCGATTCCATAGACAACCTCATCAAAAAAGACGACGAGAAAATCTCAAAACTCTCCGAAGAAGAAAAAGAAACATTAAAAACCACTTTAGACGAGGTAATCCCAAAAGAAAAGTTCACCGTCCAACTAGAGGCACTAGACAGCAATGCATCTCCGTTTACCATAACCCAGCCCGAGTTTATGCGCCGCATGAAAGAGATGAGCGCAACCGGTGGCGGTATGTTCGGCATGGGCAACATGCCCGAAATGTACAACCTGGTCGTAAACACAAACCACGAATTGGTAAACCAGATAGTAAACACCAAAACAAAAGCCAAACAAGAGCGCTTAATAAAGCAATCCCTAGACTTGGCACGCCTGTCTCAAGGGCTGCTTAAAGGCGAGGAGCTTACCAATTTTGTAAAGCGCAGTTACGAGATGATCAAGTAAACATCTATAACAACATACCCAATTATAAAAAAGCTGTTTGAAACATTTCAAGCAGCTTTTTTTCGTTTATTATCACCCATGCCCAAACACAGATATAGGGCATGCATTAAAAAAAATGACATACACATACATAAAAATAATAAAGGTACCCACAAACAATATGGAAGCACACACGAATAGAAGTTCGGCATAAAAAAGTCATCATCCCTCCTAAGCCTACCTAATCCTGCAAGGTTCTCAAAACCTTGTAGGTATTTTAAAACCGAAATACAGACCTACAAGGTCAAAAAAAAGACCTTGCAAGAGCTTGTTAAAGTAAACTCTTCATAAATCAGTATATAATACATGTCACCATATAAAGCCTATAGAAATAAGGATAGATATAAATAGCATTGGAACACATTCAAAAAGCGTTGGAGCATGTTCAATTAGCATTGGAGCACATTCAATTAGCGTTGGAGCATGTTCAAAAAGTATTGGAGCACGTTCAATTAGTATTGAAGCACAATAAATAGCTGTTTTAGCAGCAATGTTATCATTTATCAATTATCCAATTATCAATTAATAATCAACTATCTCACTAACCACTTTTCCCTTATCACTATTAAAGGTCAACAGTTATATAATATTATATTTTATCTTTTTATTAATAGTTTTTTATGATGAAAGAATTAATTTGAAAGAAAAAGAATGGCCATAATAGGATCGATTATAAAAGGAATCATTGAGTTAGCCGATACGGTAACAACCGAAGAAAACCCAGTTGATGCACAACACAACGTTTTAATGAAACTGCTCGATACTGCCAAAAATACCCGCTTTGGAATGGATTATGGATTTGCTGAAATTTTAAAACATGAAAATCCCGAGCAGGCCTTTGCCAGAAACACCCCTTTTTTTGATTATAACCAAATGCAAGAACAATACTGGAAACATTTGCACGAAGGCAAAAAAGATGTTAGTTGGCCCGGAAACCCGGAATATTATGCTTTGAGTTCCGGTACGACGGGAAAAACAAGTAAACGGATCCCAATAACCAATGAA
This sequence comes from Galbibacter sp. PAP.153, assembly GCF_037029175.1. Lineage (NCBI taxonomy): Bacteria > Pseudomonadati > Bacteroidota > Flavobacteriia > Flavobacteriales > Flavobacteriaceae > Galbibacter > Galbibacter sp. PAP.153. The sequence goes on from NZ_JAZEUN010000021.1 coordinate 73,282, forward strand.
ATGCTGGAAGCCATAAAAAAAACGGGAATCAAACAAGTGGCTTCATTAGCCAATTTTGACCTTCCTGCCGAATTTTTTGAGAAAACCATAATGATGTTGGGCAGTTCTACAAATCTGGTCCATAAAAATGGGCATTTAGAAGGAGAGATAAGCGGTATAAGTGCAAGTAACATTCCATTTTGGTTTCGTGGATATTACAAGCCTGGCGAAGAAATCTCTAAAATAGACAATTGGGACGAGCGCGTGCAAAAAATTGCTGAAGAAGCTCCCAATTGGGATATTGGGGCTTTAAGCGGAATTCCTTCCTGGATGGAATTAATGCTTAAAAAAGTTATAGCCCATAATAAAGTGGAGGATATTCATGACATTTGGCCAAATTTACAGGTTTATGCCTCTGGAGGGGTCGCTTTTGGGCCATACAAAAAGAGTTTTAATGCCTTATTGAAGCATCCTATTACCATAATAGATACGTATTTGGCTTCCGAAGGCTTTTTGGCCTATCAAGACCGGCCCAATACCAATGCAATGAAACTGGTGCTGGATAACGGTATTTACTTTGAGTTTGTGCCCTTTAAGCCCGAATATATACATCCAGATGGCTCGATAGTTGCAAATGCTCCGTCCCTTACTATAAGTGAAGTAGAGGAAGGCGTAGAGTACATTTTGATTCTTTCCAGCGTTTCCGGGGCATGGCGCTATTTAATAGGCGACACTATAAAGTTTACCAATGTTTCCCGGGCGGAAATTAGTATTACCGGGCGTACCAAGTTTTTTTTAAATGTCGTGGGGTCGCAGCTTTCGGTTAATAAAATGAATGATGCCATTCAAAAAATAGAAAAAGAATTTAATACCGAAATCCCAGAATTTACCATTGCTGCCATTAAGCTCAACGGGGAGTTTTACCACAAATGGTACATTGGCACCCCAACTCCCAATATAGATGAAGAAAAAATAGCCAAGGCCCTTGACGAAGCATTGAAAAAAGCCAATAAAAATTACAAAGTTGCCAGGTCTAAAGCTTTAAAGGGTGTAAAATTGGTAGCTGTGCCACCAGCGGTCTTCCATGACTGGAACGAACACAATAAAAAGAAGGGCGGTCAAGTAAAAATGGAACGCGTTATGGACAAGGATAAATTTAAGGAGTGGGAAGAATTTGTAGGTAAAAAAGGCTAACCTATTGTAGAAATCAGGTTTTAATGTCCTTGGTTAACTCCATAATATCTTCTGGAGAAAGGTACAATCTCTTAATGCGGGCCTTATACTTTTCGGACAGGCTGGTATGGTTGAGTATAAAATTTTTGGTCTTCATGATATAATCTCCCATGCCGTGACTTACAGCATACATGTCGGCAGTTTTTTCGGCAGTACGGATATGTTTTCCTATGAAAACGTACTTTATTCCGAAGAAAAACAAATTTAAGCTGCTCCTATGAAGGTAATCTACAATATGCCCAAGCTCGTGGCCTATCCAACCTATAACAACATCTTCGGGAACATTATTAATACTAAATTTTTCCCCTTCAATATTAAAGTGATTGCTTATAAAAATATAATAAGACCTCTTGCCCTTAGGTTTCCACAATGATTTAAAATCTGGCTGTGCCTGCATAAAAGAACGTTGTAGCTTGTCTTTAAACCTAAATTTAATAGAAACCCCATTTAATTCTGGAAAATATTCCAGCGCTTTTAGAACCTCTTTCCTTATGGCCAACGGTATTTCCTTTTTTGGGTATTTTGTTATCTTTTCCATTTATTATAATATAAGGAAAAGCCGTTAATAAAGCAACCTTACAGGAAGAATTATTAAAAATGCTTTAAGAAGATTTCTTGGTATATGGTGTTGATAATAAATAAGTTGGGCAAGTATTTTTTCTTTTGTTTAAAAAAAGTAGTATTTTCAAGGTATGATTGTGCCACTACTTTTAGGATTGCCGGTTGTACTACTTTTTACGTACTGGGGGTTTAACCTTACAGACATTGCGTATTCTAAAATTTATGGCAAGCCAATGATTGTGCACGATCATTTGTATTTAAAAAATTTAAATACCGACGATATTAGGATAATAGCCAAGTATTCTTCTTTTTACAATAAGCTCGGGGCATACAAAAAGCGTATTTTTAAGCACCGTGTCCTGATGTTTATTAACGATAAGCAGTTTATAGGGCTCGATGGTTTTGAAGTTACCCGAGATGCCAAAGTATTGATTGCTTCTGTTGCGGTAATGCTGTCTTTTGGTATGCGCAATTACCTTATTGAATCGGTTAACAAAATTATTATTTATCCAAGCCCTTATTTTTCATCAATCAACCGAAAATATCATTTGGGGGAATTCAATCCGCTGTTAAAAACAATAGTGTTTTCCTGGAGCGATTTTTTGGCGGGCTTTCAGCATAACAAGTCCAATATTAACTTAGGGGTCCATGAATTTGCCCATGCCATATATTTTGGTTCTTTGCACTATAGCGATTCCAGTTCGGTATTGTTTTTCAACGGTATTAAAAAAATAGATGCTTTACTTCATACAGAAACATATATAAATAAACTTTCCGAAACAAATTACTTACGGAAGTATGCGTATACTAATAAATTTGAGTTTTTTGCGGTTTGTCTGGAGCATTTTATAGAATCTCCTTTGCAGTTTCAAGAACAAGCGCCCGAACTATTCGGCATTATAAAACAAATGATGAATTTCGAGGTCGTGGATATCAGCAATGTTGCTTGACATATTATATAGCTACTTGTTTTTCTCTTTTTTGGCAATACTTTCAAGGATTATTTTAGCATGAACCCTTGAGTTTTCTATAAACCACAAATGGGTGTCCATGCCACCGCAAATAACACCGGCCAGATAAAGGTTTGATTGATTTGTTTCCATGGTATTTTCGTTGTACTGCGGATAAAACTTCCCATCGTCCGAGAGTTTTACGCCTATTTTTTCAAGAAAGCCGAAATTTGGTTTATAGCCGGTAAGCGCAAGGACAAAGTCGTTTTTAATTGTTTTTCCCCCTTCAGGCGTATCAAGGACTAGGCTATCTTCTTTCACTTCTTTTAAAGTGGTGTTAAAAAATGCCCGTATACTTCCTTCGGCTATGCGGTTTTCAATATCTGGTTTTACCCAATATTTTACCCGTCTTCCAATTTCCGGACCGCGAACAATCATGGTAACATCGGCACCTTTTCGGTAACATTCCAAAGCAGCATCAACAGCAGAATTACTGGCACCTATAACGGCCAATTTCTGCATGGAATAAAAATGCGGGTCTTTGTAATAATGGGCCACTTTTGGCAGGTTTTCTCCCTTAATGTCCATTGTATTCGGCATATCGTAAAAGCCCGTGGAAACAATTACATATTTGCAGGAATATATCTCTTTTTCGGTTGTTACCACAAAAGAACCGTTTTCTTTTTTTTCTGTTGAAACAACTTTTTCAAAAAGATTGATACAAAGGTCGTTTGAGGTTACAATTCTTCGGTAATATTCAAGAGCCTCATTTCGTTTTGGTTTGGCCTCCTTGCTAATAAAGGGAATATTGTCTATTTCTAATTTTTCTGAAGAAGAAAAAAACTGCATGTTCATGGGGTAGTTAAACAGCGAGTTTACTATGGTTCCTTTTTCTATTATTAAATAATCGATATCTTTTTTTTTGGCTTCTAATCCGCATGCAATTCCAATAGGGCCTCCGCCAATTATAATCAAATCCTTGTAAATCATTAAGCTATGCTGTTTTTTAGGTCGGTAATTGTTTTTGTAGGTTCTTTACTTCCAAAAATAAAGCTACCAGCTACCAGGACATCGGCTCCGGCTTCAATTAGTTTTTTTGCATTATCGTTGTTCACGCCACCATCTACTTCAATAACAGTAGTTGCATTATGCGTAATGATAAGCTCTTTAAGCTGTTTTATTTTTTTATAGGTGTTTTCTATAAATGATTGCCCGCCAAATCCGGGGTTCACGCTCATAATAAGCACTAGGTCGATATCGTTTATTACCTCTTCCAAAACAGATACACTGGTGTGTGGATTTAGTGCCACGCCCGCTTTCATGCCCTCAATTTTTATGGCTTGCAAGGTTCTGTGTAAATGCGTACAGGCTTCATAGTGGACCGTGAGACTGTTTACTCCCAAATTGGCAAAATCCTTAATATACCTATCCGGGTCGACAATCATTAAATGTGTGTCTAGCGGTTTTTTTGTATGTTTTGCAATAACTTTTATAACAGGCATTCCAAAAGAAATATTAGGAACAAACAAACCGTCCATTACATCAAGATGAAACCAGTCGGCCTCGCTGTTGTTAACCATTTCAATATCACGTTGTAAATTGGCAAAATCGGCTGCCAATAAGGAAGGAGCAATTAGTTTCTTGTTCATTTTCATGAATTGTATAATTTACCAGTTTTGGTTCCATACAAAAATACTGGAAATATATTTTATAGTTGTACATGGTACAAATTAAGATTGCCGAAATAGGGTTCGGAAATCGATTTTAGTATAATAACTGTTTACTATTTTAAAGAAATGGCCTATTCCCCCCTTGTATACTGTATTTTTACCACCCTTGTTTTTATGTTTGGTTTGTTACTTTTGAAGTTATTGTTAATTTGTTGATACTATGGATAATAAAGTTTATTTTTTTATAAGACAGGGGCTTTTCGTGATATTGTTGCTTTTATGTTTTTCATGTAATAAAAAAAGTAATATAGATGAAGAATTTTATATTCCCGTAGAGGGTTCGCGACTTTATGTGCGGCTTGTGGGTAATGTAGACGGCCCTTTAATACTCAATTTACATGGAGGTCCCGGGGCTTTTTCGGGTTTTGACCACGAGCATAATAAAGAATATCTGGAGCATAAATATTTAATGGCATATTTAGACCAGCGGGGTGGTGGCAAATCTGATAAAGAACCTGACTCCACAATGTTTACCATGGATCAATTTGTAAAGGATGTCGATGTGGTTGTGGATACTTTGAAAAGTAAATTTATGAATAAAAAAGTTAACCTTTTAGGCTCTTCCTGGGGAGGGACGCTAGGATTACTATATTTAATAAAGCATCAAGATAAAATTAATTCATTTGCATGTGTAAGTGGTAAGGCCGATGGTGTGTACCCAATTATGGCAATCATTGAGCACGAAAAGAAAATAGTTGAAGATTTAATGAACACTTCACAAGATAGTACGGCCAAAAAACGATACAAAGAAATTTATAGCAAATTGGTTGCGGTAGAAAATAGTGAATTGGATCAGTTTTATAACGATATGAACCTGATTAAGCATACTTTCCCGAAAGAATTAGGGTTTGATGCATATTGGGCAAATCTGGAGGCAAGAAAAAGAGCTATTGAACTGGGAAAGGATTCCTTATACTACTCAAAGGCTCATTATACAAAAGAAGAATTTAATGAGGCTATGGAAAAATTTGAATATGTAAACCGGGTTTTTCGAAATTCACCGACCTACAACCATTTAAATATACTTGATGACATTTCAAAAATATCAAAACCTGTACTTGTGGTGCAAGGGCAATACGATTATGCAATTGGAATAGGGCAAGCCAAAATGATTTATGAAGCTTTAAAGTCAGTTCCGGTGGCCAAAAAAGAATTGATAATTATACCAAATGCAGCTCATAACCTTAATATGGAGGCGCAGAAGCAATATTATATGGCTATAAATTCTTTTTTTGCAAAATATAATGATTGAAAAGAAATCTTGACTATTTTTTCGTACTCCCCCAATAACAAACAAAAAGGCCGTTCAATAGTATGAACGGCCTTTTTTCCCTAAACTAATACCTACTACTAGTATGTAATGATATTCAAAGGTAGGAATTCAATTACAAATACAAAAGTTAAATAAAACAAAAAACTCCGGTAATCAGTTTGATTGGTATTCATTTGAAACGTGTTTATTAGGGAAGGCTACAAAACATCTGCAGGCATTCGTGAACTTTATAAAGTCTTCTGGTCTTGACGATGAATTAGGGGATAAAGATTGGGGTGATTTTCCTCTTTTAAGGAATAGTATTAAATTGTACTTTACCAATCCATACTTCACATAATATTTTTAAAAAAATGAGTAAATTTAGTATGGATCCACCTTTTCAGGGTGGCTTTTTAATTAAATAAACAACGATTATGAGCGAAGCAATTTGGGGGTTTATTGGTGTTATTCTAGGTACCACAGCAACCATTGTGATAACATTTTTAAATAATAAACATGAAGTAAAACTACTAAATAAAGAGGAGTATAATATTAAAAAGGATAAGTTCAAAGAATTTCAAATAAATAATTTTATTGAGATGCAAGAACTTATTGATGAGTTTATGAGATGTATTAGTAAAATCTATATGTATGATCTTATGGTATATAAAAAAAAAGGTCAGTGGGGTAAGGAAGGATTAGATGAAAACACATCTAGTAATGAAGTTGAGCTTAAAAGAAAAATATTAATAAAAACTCAAAGAATTTCATCACAATTTGTTAGATCACAAATTGAGGATTTTATATTTCAATATACTATGTATACTAAAGAAACTGATTTTGAAAGAGCATCTAAACTATTTAAAATACTAGAATCTCAATCTGTGCATATAATCAAGGAATTAGGGAAAAACCTGAGAGACTTATACATTAAAATATAAAAAACACCGCCCAAAAAGAACGGCGTTTTTCTAAATTATATGTGTCACTGTGTAATTATATGATTCAAAGGTAGTTATTTTTATTAATTGTGCATTTCGTCGAATATTATTAAAATTTAAACATAACTATTTTGTTAGGTAACAAAAATGTTATATATTTGAAGTATGAAATCAAGTTCATTGATAAAGATGGTTGAAGATGATGGATGGTACTTAGTGAGAACAAAAGGTAGTCATCATCATTTTAAACATCAAATTAAGAAAGGAATTGTAACAATACCACATCCAAAAAAAGATGTACCGAAAGGAACGGTAAATTCAATTCTAAAACAGGCGGGGCTGAAATAAGCCCCACCTTTTCATTATTCAATGATCTTGTATTTTATGTGTCAAACTATTATAAGCAACATCATGTCAAAATGAAACAGTTAATTCAGGTGTATGTCGAAAAAGCAGACGACGGCACTTATTGGGGGACTACTCAAAATATTCCCGGAGTAGTTACTGCTTATGGAAACTCGTTAGAGGAGTTAAAAGAAAATTTAAAAGCAGCTTTTGAGGATTATCTTGAAGTTGCCGAAGAGGAAAAGGAAGATTGGTTAAATGATGTGAAACAAATGGACGAGTTCGTTTATAAAATGGATTTATCATCATTCTTTAGGCTTATCCCAGAGGTAAAGATTAGCGCTATTGCTGAAAAAGCAAACATCAATACTTCCTTATTGCGCCAGTATGTAACAGGTAAATCAAACCCTTCCGAAGAACGCGTAAAACAAATTGAAAAGGCTATCCATGAACTTGGAGAAGAATTATTGTCGGTTTCTTTCTAAGAACTTGATTTCATACCTCACTTAGAATTGAAAATACCGATTGAACCACCTCGTATTGAGGTGGTTTTTTATAAGTTTTGAAATATATAAATAAAGAATGAATCAAGCACAAGTAGCAATATCCCTTTCCAAATTATCGAAGAGCTATAAGTCTGATGTTACTAATCATTTGGTTGAAATAGTAACCAGCGGCTCTATTATTGTTAAACGAAAAAAAGAACGGCAGGAAGATTTTTATTTTGATACAAAGGCTAAATATGACGGTACCATAGAAGAATTAATATCTGAATTTGAAAATGAAATTAAACAGTCAGAAATAATGATTTCAAAATATTTAATTATGATGTCTGTGGTGTTTTTGCAAGCCAAAGCTGAAGATATACTAAATAAAATGATATATGAGGTTATTATGTATGACTATAAAAAATTTGAGCCAAAAAATGTGAAAATACATGAAATTAATATACATGAATTGAATAATCTCAAAGAAATAAAAGGACAGATTTTAAAAAATGATTTACATAATCATTGGGGAGGTGTTTATGGAAGAATAAAGTATATAAAAACTAATACAAATATTTTAATCAAATCTGAGGATTATATAATTTTAAAAGAAATGTCGGTTTATAGAAATTTAATAGTTCATCATGATTCAAAAATGACAAAAAAAGCAAAAAAAGAATACCCTCAATCAAAATTTAAAATAGGAGATGAGATAGTAGTAAGTTATCAAGAAGTTTTTTATTATATATTAGCCATTGAAAGATTACTAAAGGAATTTAAATTAAAGTTTGTTTTGAAATATGGAACTACACCTAAAAGCTCTATATAATTTATCCTATTGCAACTACAGGAATTTGGATTATTTCAATAAATCCGAATAATCCTCTGGCACCTCTGCGTTAATTGATCTTAAATACTTTTCCAAGGCCTTCATCGATTCATGGCCAGTAATAAGCATCAAATCGCTTTTGGCTTCGTGAGGTGTTTTATTCTCTCTTATCTTTCGGTACAGCTTCGTAGTGAAATAATGCCGGAAAGAATAAATACCATAGTCTTTACCAAGCCCAAAATGCTCCTTAACCTTTTTGAACTGACGTGAGAAATGTCCCCGTTTTGAATTTTCGGAAATATCCCAATCACCGATAAATCCATCCCTGGTAAATAAAAATCCTGATTTGTTACGTATATCTGGCAGCTCATTAAAAAGTATGTCCGGAATGATTTTGGTTTTGAATTGACCTTGCTTCACCATAACATTCAATACCCGGTTATCCAAATCGATATTCCCAACCTTAAGCCTGCACACTTCAATAGGCCTTAAAAAATTATAGCTCACAAATTTTATGAACAATGAAAGGTTGGGACAATTTTTGTCCATAAATAAAAACAGTTCCTTGGCCTTCTTATCGGAATAGGTTTTATTGCGCTGAGGTTTTGATTTAAGCATCGGAATTGACTTGACAAAGTTCTTTTCGATCATACCTTCATCTTCCATGCATTGCCAAAGGGTTCCAATGGATGTCCTGTAATTGTTCCGGCTCCTTGCACTGACATCTTGCAATACTTCATTTAGGAAGCCCGTAACGGTCTTTTTATTGATAGAGGTAGCATACTTCTTTCGTATCCGTTTCGTTTGAGATAGTGCTTGAATTTACCTATATCGCTTTTAAATCGTACATAGCTATCGTGCTTCATGTGAAGTTTCTTTATTTCCATTGCACTTTCAATGGCAGTAAACGCTGACGGTATGGATGAGGTGTCTTTTATATCATCATTATACGGATTATAACCGGTCGAGAGAAGTTCGGTCAAGTTACGTTCCAATGTTTTTAGGAACTCCATCCGTTCCCTGTATGTATAATATTCATTTGCACCGCCATATATATTTTGTTGTCTTTCCATCTTTCCCGTTTCGGGGTTCCGGTAGGACCAACGCAAATACCATTGTTTTTTTAGGGCTTTGTTCTGTTGTGCTTTTGTGAGCTCGGACCATTTTCCCTTAAAGCCTCCATTGTATATTCCAGTACTGTACTTTTTTTTCATAAAAAAGTGTGGTTTAGAGTGTGGTGCTCCTTTCAACTTATCTACCAGTTTCATAGTAAAATAAGGGCTTTTGAAAGGTTTTTCACTTCAATTAAAATGGAAAAACTCCGGTAATCAGCCGGAGTTTATTCATCAATCAAAAAACGAACAGTTATGATAAACTGTTGTTGCTATCTATATTTTTATGTAATTTCTGTCGTAAAGATATGGTAAAGTACAAAAAATAAGTGTAAAAAACTACCCTAAATAGGTTTTAAGGATTTTACTTCTGGAAGTGTGCTTTAATCTCCTTATTGCTTTTTCCTTAATTTGACGCACACGTTCCCTTGTAAGGTCGAATGTTTCTCCAATTTCTTCCAAGGTCATAGGATGTTGGTCGCCTAAACCAAAATACAGTCGGATAACATCGGCTTCTCGCGGGGTTAATGTTTCAAGGGCCCTTTCTATTTCGGTCCGTAATGATTCGTGCAACAAATCTTTGTCGGGGTTTGGAGACTCCCCGCTACGTAATACGTCGTATAGGTTAGAATCTTCCCCTTCTACCAAAGGCGCATCCATGGATACATGGCGACCGGAGTTTTTCATGGATTCCTTTACGTCGTTTATAGACATATCCAGTTCTTTTGCAATTTCTTCTGCAGAAGGTACACGTTCGTGAGCCTGCTCTAAAAATGCATAGGTTTTATTGATCTTATTGATAGATCCAATTTTGTTTAACGGCAAGCGTACAATACGGGATTGTTCTGCCAACGCCTGTAATATAGATTGACGGATCCACCATACTGCATAGGATATAAATTTAAAACCACGCGTTTCATCAAAACGTTGTGCAGCTTTAATTAGGCCTAAGTTACCTTCATTGATTAAATCTGGCAAGGTCAAACCTTGATTTTGGTATTGCTTGGCTACGGAAACTACAAAGCGTAAATTGGCCTTTGTAAGCTTTTCCAAGGCTATTTGGTCTCCAGCCTTGATTCTTTGTGCCAATTCTACTTCTTCGTCTGCTGTAATTAGGTCTACTTTACCAATTTCTTGAAGATACTTATCCAGGGAAGCGGTTTCCCTATTGGTTACCTGCTTCGTTATTTTGAGCTGTCTCATTCTTTTCTCTCCTGATTGTTTTAAATGAATAAATTGGGTGTACAAGTTATTATACGTAACAACTACTAAAAATGTTACAAGAAAATGATAAAAATGTTTTTTTAATGAAAAAGAGAGGGAGATAAATATTCTTTTTTTTAGAAAAAGAAAGACCCTTATATGTGGTATTAATGGGACAAATAGCACAAAAAGGGTCTTTGTATAAGCTATAATATAGCTTAATTTTTTTACATGTTACATTTTCATGAGTTCTTCAACGGCTTTTTCCATAGCCCTGTCTTTGTGATTGGCGTTGACTTTCATGTCCTGTCTTTCTTCTTGGGTAGGTGGTGCTACATACACGTCTGGTTCTACTCCAATTCCCTCAATAACTTTTCCTGAGGCATCTTTGGTTGCCATAAGAGGCATGTAAAACTTTAAGCGGTTCGCCACGGTAATATTTAAAGCACCTCCATTAAGTTCGTCGCCTGGGCCTAGCGCAGCAGTACCTCCATGCGTATAATCCCCAACGAATTTAACCATTTCTTGGCTTTTCAATGCCATAGTGGTCATTTCGGCCATGCTTACGCTTCCATAATCTGCTAAAACTACGATTGGAATTGGATTGGGAATTGCAAATGGGTGTGGTTTAACATACATAGGTACCCAAGGTGTATAATTAAAACGCCCGTTGCCTTCTTTTGTTCTTTGATAGCCTACTAAGGCTTCTTTACTGACAAACCGCTCTACAAAATCCCTCATGTCTATAACATCTCCGCCACCGTTATCGCGAACATCTATAATAAGCTTTTTAATGTCGCCACTACGCAATGGGTTATAAAAAGACCTGTATAGTTCTGCTGCGTTATTTATATCGTTTATGTTATGTGAGTAGGTATCGAAGTTATAACTTATTTTAGTTTTCTCGATTTGGTCATCAAAGGCATATGCAAAATTGAGTGCATTTTCATCACCTACAAGCATCCTGTCTAGCATGGAAGCCTCGCCGTTATTAAAACGGGATTGAAGGGTTTCTATGATAGTTGCAGGCAATTGGTCTATTATGTCTTGTAAACGCCATGTCTCATTGTATAAAGCATCCGTAACCACTTCGGTATTTTGGAACTTTTCTATTTCATTGGTAAGTACATCCGATTGCAATGTTGTAGTTAGTGCTTCATTCCAGTTATTATAAATATCAAAGGCCCAATCCATAATATATTGCTTTAATACATCATTTTCAATGGAGTTTAAATATTCGTTTTGTTCTATTTGCGAACGGTCAAAAATACCTTCGGTCCCAATATCCTTAAACAAAAAGTTATCCTTATCTTGTAAATGGATATCAAAACTGTTCATGCTAAATTGACTAAGAGAAAAGTAGTAGATTTCTGGGTTAGATGATAACCTTCCACCCAAAACCCTAAAGTTAGTATTGGGCTTTCTATACACATAAGGATTGTCCAACTTTGATGCCCGCATAAAATTCATTGTTGTTACCTTATTGTAATATAAAGGACTTTCTTTACCTTTTCCTACGAAAAAAAATTCTGTATTATCTTCTGTCCGTGTTGCAGGAAGATCAACTTGCAATATAAAATGCTTGTCGGAAATACGGTTGACAATATCTTTAAAATAAGACCTTTCCAGATTGGCCTCTTTTAATATTTCGTCATTGCTATAATTTTCCCGGTCTTTCATGGTTTTCAATGCCTTAAACTTAGGTAAGTATTCCGCATAAACATTGTCCCAATCAAGTCCAGAGCGTTCCTTTTCTTCATAGAAGTAATTGTATTCATTGTCCATAACACTCCAAAATACTGTAAAGAGATCTTCATAAGATTCTACGGCATCACTGGAATAACGGCCTGTTTCGGTTATAGATTCGTCGTCGTCCCTTGTACAAGATGAAAAGGGAATAACGGTCAATATAATTAGGCATAGCCTTAAAATAAGAGCTTTGTTTATATTATTTTTTTTCATTTTATGATGTTTTAAAGATTACGGGAAATTCCTATGGTAAACATGGAAGTTGTGTGGTACATATTCCTGTTGTTGATATTGTTTTTTTGCAAACCGGACAAACCGTATAGGTATGAATAAGAAGCATACATGCTGAACTTCTCGAAAGCATATCCGAACTGAAACTGACCTTGAAGTCCGTAATCGAAGCGGTTTAACTGGTTTTCGTTTCTTTTAAAATCATACTTTTCCTCAATTTCTTCGCTTATAGGGAAAATATATTCTTTAGTTAGTTCAAAGATTACGGGGTATTGTCCTTTTCTTTTCATGCTGAACCAATATCCTGTATATGCTCCACCAGCAATTTTAATCCATGCGCCTTTTTCTTTAAAAGGGTTATTT
>NZ_JAZEUN010000022.1:0-79390 GCF_037029175.1 Galbibacter sp. PAP.153
TCTGAGGTGGATAGCTGAGGATTTTCTGAAGACTTGTCTTCTTTTAGCCGTTGCGCTATAGCCTCATACTCATACTTTTTGCGCTGCTCTTTGCGATGGTCGATTTCTTTTTTTATGTTTTGTTTCTTGTCGCCATCGGCTTTGGAGAGAGCTTCATTGTGTTCCTCTAGTTTTTTGTCAATATATTCCAGATGGCGCTGTACCTTCTTTTTATTATAATTATTCTTCTTGCTGTTCTGTGCTCGGAGCTTGGTGGAGTCGCCCGCTATAAGTTGCCCGCCGATAAGGTTAAAGTTTTTAGCCATTGCCACGCTGTACCTGAACACTCTCCTTATGGCCTTGTGGTTGGTCTTTCTAAAACGTGCAATGGTGTTATGGTGTATCCGGCCCACCAACCACAGCTTTTAAGTTCGCATAATTTTATTTACCGGTTTACATTCTGGTAAACTTGATCTAGACTTATTGTAATTTCTTGTAGTTCTGGGGGTAGAGGTTCCGGATGTCTTTGTGGTTGATGGACATGATTTTCTCCAAGGTATATTTGAGCCACTGATATGGGTTCACCTCGTATTTTTTGCAGATGGCAAAGAAGGAATAGATCCCTGCGGCTCTTTCTGCTGCTGAATGAGAACCTGCAAAGAGGTAATTCTTTCTGCCCAGGGCCAATGGCCTGATGGCATTCTCCACTAAATTATTATCGATCTCCAGGGTACCATCTTTCAGATAGGCGCTGAGCTGGTCCCAACGGTCCATGGAATACCGGAAGGCTTTTCCAATAGGACTCTTGGGAAGGATTAGCTGATGCTTCATCTGATCGAACATCCATTTTCCAAATTCATTGATAACGGGCAGTGCCTTTTCCAGGCGCAGGGCTTTACGCTGCTCCGGGCTTAAGCTGTGCTCTCGTGCTTCAGCTTCAACCCCGTAGAGTTTCTGGATGAAGGTCAGGGCTTTTTCAGCGCGCTCCCTATCATCATCCTTTGCTCTATCAAACTCCCTTCTGGCGTGAGCCCAGCAGTTCAGGTGGGTAACCCCTTCACGCTTGCCGATTGTGTCATAAGCCGCATATCCATCACTTTGCAGGTAACCTTTAAATCCCGACAATACATGATCGGCAGCCTCACGGCTACGACCGGGCTGATAATCAAAGAGTACGCTGCCATCTATGGGGCAATGATGGACCCAATAATAACCTTGATGCGTTTTTCCTTTTTTCGCAGGACCCATCACTTTGATGGGTGTTTCATCGCTTTGCAGGTAGCCTTTGGAGCGAATATCCTCCAGCAGGTACTGATAAAGGATATCGATGACCTTAAGGCTTTGCCTGGTCCAGCCTTCCAGAGTGGAGGATGCCATGGGGGTCTCTGCCCGTTTAAAGCGTTGGAGCTGCCGGTAAAGCGGAAGGTGGTCCTGGTACTTATCAACCAGAATCGAAGCCAGGAGTCCGGCTCCCGGGATTCCTTTTTCAATCACCCGCTCGGGAAGTTCCCCGATAATTACCCCTTCTTTATTTTTAGGAGCATACTTATAGCGGATGTAACGCTTGATATAGTATTTGGCAGGCTCGTATTCCAGCTCATCGGTCACTTCATTGCCGATACAAACCATATCGGTAATATCTTCCTCAGGATAGATCTCGATCTCCTTTACCTCAAGGTGATCCGGAAGAGCCATTCTTCCTTTGTGGTTGGAAGTCCTTTTACGACGCTGTTCACTGCGCTTTTCTTTGAACCCGGATTCTTGAGCTGCTGCCTTCTGAGGTCCCATTTCAAAGGGAAGGCTCATCTGGTTTTTATCCCCTTCGAAGCGTTCTCTCCTTTGGCCAAAGGCCAGGCGTTTGTAATACTCCACCTGGAATTTCAGCTCGGCAATCTTATGCCGTGCTCTTTCAACTTCTTGCTCCCTTTTAGAAACACTTTTTTCAGCTTTCTCCCTCTTTTTCGCTTCCTTCTTCAAAAGGGCCAAAAGTTGTTCTTTGGTAAGGTTTTCCAAAGGATTTTGCATAGGATAAATATACAATACCTGAGCTATTAAACCTAGTGTGAACCCTTGTTTTTACCGATAAGACACCATTATTTTTTTAGTGAGAATAGCGCAGTTTCTGAACACTTTTTTCAACCGTAATACCCTCCATCATCAGTACCAATTGCGGCCAGGTAAAACTGGCCTGGCCTTCTTTAATTGCAGGTGGAGTGAAGCTTCCCCACTCCAGGCGTTTGTAGTATAAAACAAATCCGCCCCGCTCCCAGTGAAGCAGCTTGAGATGGGTTCGGTTCCGGTTGAGAAAAACGAATACATCACCGCTGATGGGCTCCCGGTTTAGCTCATTTTTTACCAGTCCGCTCAGACCATTAAATGATTTTCGCATATCACAGGCCTTGCGATAGAAATGATAGGTGTTAGAGGAGTTAAGGCTAAACATGCCGCAATCGCACCAGGTCAGCTATAAGTTCTGGATCTGGACCGTTCATTCTAAGCTGAACGCCATTGGGGAAAATAAGTTCGACTTCTATGGCCACAGAAGACCTCCTGATGGTTTTATATATTATGAAGAAGGAAACTATTGGTTATGCCCACAAGGTAAAAAAGTAACTTTTAGAAAACAGAAACTAGAAAAAGGAACGCTAAAAGATAATTACTTTACTAAGCGTAGCGATTGTAAGGGATGCCCGATAAAACAGCAATGTATAGGCAGGAGTCATGAAAAGCGGATCAATATTACCGCTTACCGCAAAGAATATGAACGCAATATAGCTCGGGTAAACAGTCCACAGGGTCGTTATATGAAAGCCAAACGGCAAAGCACGGTAGAACCGGTGTTTGGTACATTAACCCAATTTATGGGTCTTAGAAAAATAAATACCATAGGTATTAAACAAGCTAACAAATGCATGCAGCTCGCTGCCATTGCCTACAACCTTAAAAAGTATCTGAAATTCATCCAAAAACATGCTAAAAGTGGAGTGGGAAGCTTAAAATGTCTCGTCTTCTTTTTTAAAAGCCCTTCAAAAACATATTTTATGCTATTTTAAGCTCCCTAATTTTAACGTACAACTTAATTAGATCGTAAAATAAAAGCCCTTAAAAGGGCTTAATTCTATCTTGTTTTTATAAAATTAATGGCTTGTGCAACGGTTACCATTGTTGTGTGCAGTTTTTTTTATTTCAGTCGTTTTTTAATATCCATTCTCTGATGTAAAATTCTAACGATTTCTACAATTTCATTTTCAACTTTTCTGTAGAAAATCAGGTGTGATTTAATTTTCGTTACGCGATAATTTTTTCGGGTTTGTTCAGCAGATTTTCCAATCAGATAGTTATCTGCAATAAAATCAATTTCTGCCATTATTAAATTGTAGTATCTGTCTGCTTGTTCTTTAGACCATTTGTTAAGCGTATAAATCCAAATTTTATCTAAATCCTCAATCGCTTGTTGACTTATGCGATATTTGTTTTTACTCATAAGTGTTTACGATGTAATTCTTTCAAATGTTGTTTTGGGTCAAAATTTTCAACAAATCCGCTATTTTCTCCAACTTCGAGAGCTTTAATAAGTTCTCTTTCTTTATTTTCTTCACGTTCTAACAAACGTAATGCTGAACGAATAACTTCGCTAACCGAACCATATCTACCAGAGTTTACTTCTTCTCTGATAAAATCCTCAAAATGATTTCCGAGTGATATTGATGTGTTTTTTCCCATTTTGACTATAATTTTACTCAAATATACCAAATTTTGGTAACGTAGCCAAATTGCACACAACGGGCTTGTATATGAAAAGTAGCGGATTTTTTGCACGAACTTTTCGGTTTAGCACTAACGATAAATTTACATAAATCACTTAAATTTAAGCACTAAAATCGCTATTTTTTATATACTTTGTTGAACTAAACCTAAAGGTAGCTTTCCAGTGGAGTAATTTCACTTTTGGCTACCTTTAAGTATTGTTAAATATCTTAAGGTTAAAATTATGAAAAAAAAGTCTTACCCTAATTGAAAAAGCGTTTAAATCTGTACCAGAGTTTAAAGAATTGCACCGAAAATTACAGCGCTCGGTCGAACTTTCAGGGAAAAGCCAAAGCACCCTTACCAATTATGCGCGTTGTTTAGCCCACATTACCTTGCATTTTAAGTGTAGTCCACTGGATTTGGATGAAGAACAGATTTTAGATTACCTGCATGTTTTAAAATCTAAAAACAAAACCCCTTCAGGAAGTTTCTTTAAACATACGGTTTATGGTCTAAGATACCTGTATCGTATCTATGAGCTAAAGGAGATGCGCGTGATGCTCCCATCGATCAAGCGTCCCAACAAATTACCGGTAGTATTAAGTTATCAAGAAGTAAAGCTTCTGCTTAAAACGCCAAAGCTACTCAAACACCGTTTAGTTTTGGCCATGCTATACGGGTGTGGCCTGCGCTGCTTCGAACTTCGCAACCTTCAGCTAAAGGATTTGGATTTCGATCGAAAGATGCTTCATATCCGTCAGGGCAAAGGTAACAAGGATCGTTATGTTCCTTTATCTGATTTGCAAATTCGAGGACTTCAAACTTACATCTCAGCCGAACATCCTCGTATCTGGTGTTTTAACGGTAATCATGCTGAAGGTACACCTGTGCCGTTATCTACCCGGGGTATACAATGGATTATAAGGGAGGCCCGTAAACATAGTGGTATTAACAAACAAGTGACTACACACAGTTTTCGGCATAGTTATGCCACGCATTTACTGGAAATGGGATTGGATATTATTAGTATTAAGGAGTTGTTGGGGCATGCCGATATCCAAACCACACTGGTTTACCTTCATGTGGCACAATTAGGTAGACAAAAGCCTTTTAGCCCGTTAGATCGGCTATACAGTTAGTAGTTGTGAAACGTGCTACCTATGAAGTAGCTCAGGTGTTGGAACGCCATCGAAATCAATTATCAGACTATTGCTATACCAGTTGGCAACATCGGACTTTACATGCCATCCGAAAATGTAGAACCTTAGCTTTGGGTGGCCACATAGACCGCTGTAATAATCCAGATTGTAACACCTTACACTTAAGCTACAACAGTTGCAGAAACCGTCATTGTCCCAAGTGCCAGGGACATCAAAAAGAACACTGGATACGGGCTCGTGAAGCTGAACTGCTACCCGTACCTTATTTTCATGTGGTGTTCACACTGCCACAGGAACTTGGCCATTTATGTCTTTATATGCCTAAAGCACTTTATAACATCCTTTTTAAAGTGGCCTGGCAGGTGATTCATGGCTTTGGGTTACTCCCAAAGCTTTTAGGTGCTCACGCAGGTATGATTGCAGTACTGCATACCTGGGGCCAAAACCTATCGTTGCATCCGCATCTGCATTGTATTGTGCCTGGTGGAGGGCTAACACCTTCAGGGCGATGGAAACCTATAAAGCATAAAGGAAAATATCTGTTCCCGGTAAAAGCCATGAGTAAGGTGTTTAGGGCGCGCTTTGTGGCGCAATTACGAAAGGAACCTAACCTAGAGATCACATCAGGTTTTTATAACAGCTTATTTAAACAGCCTTGGGTAGTCTATTGTAAACGTCCCTTTTTAGGACCCGAGCAGGTGATAGAATACTTAGGGCGCTACACCCATAAAATAGCCATTGGTAACCATCGCATACTGGCTATAGAGAATGGTTCTGTGACCTTTTCGATGAAAGATTATCGGCATGGCGGCAAACGTAAAACGATGTGCTTATCAGATGCCGAGTTCATCAGGCGTTTTGCATTGCATATTTTACCCAAAGGTTTTGTTCGCATCAGGCATTACGGCATGCTTAGCTCTTACCATAAAAAGGTAAGTCTTCCAAAGTTAAAAACAACGCTTACTGCTGTCAAGCTAAAAGAAAAACCACCGTTATTACACAATATGTGTCCTAAATGCCAAAAAGGACACTTAATAACCATTACAACATTTACGGCACGAGGTCCGCCAAAACACTGGATAGAACAGTTACATAAGCCTCAATAAAACAACGTTGCAAAGCACGTAACAGGCAGCTATTGGCTAAATTTTAAATAATGGAAGAAAATAGGACTCAATAAAAACAAAATACTTGTTTTAACGATCTTGATAAGGCCAAAAAGCTATTGTTGAATCAAATACTGAATAGTAATAAATCCGAAACACCCCTTAAACTCCTCTTAAAAAATAAACCAATCCCCATAGAAGGCTAACCGACCAACTGCCGGTTCAGTCAACACGGCGTTCATGTTTGGCCGTACCGACCACACGAACGCTTAGTTATTGGCTGTAGTTTTTTTATTTCGTATTTAAAATTCAGAACATTCAATCCATAAAAAGTCAATTTTTGATTTGCTGTAATTTTCCCGTTTTCTGATGATACGGTTAAATTGTCTTTAAAAGACTTTATGAACTTAGTCCATAAATTTCCCTTTTTATCCTTTAATAAAAAGTAAAATCCGCTATCTCCAATTTTTCTTCCTGCTGACTTTAAAATTAACTCTCCGTTTTCTCCAACAATAGGCTGTAAAATTACTGTCGCACTTCCGTTTGGCAATGGAAAAATGGCTTTTATGCAAGTCTTTCCATTTGGAATTTTACAAGTCTCATAAACACCTGAATAGATTATTTGATTTGTTTGTTTAAACCTCCTTAACCAAATTGTTCTTTTTACTTTCTCAGTAGTTTTGTCGGTTAATTGAACAATTTCGCTATTCATTTCTTGAGAATTTTTATTATTTCTCAAAGGAATATTTAGTTGTTCAAGTCTCTTGCTAAAAAGGAGTTTTAATAAATAACCGAAAACTAAAAACGCAGCATTCCATCTTGTTGTTAAGTAGAGTTCATAATTACTCGTATTCTCATAAAAACCAATGACGCTTTTAGAAAGTCTATTTTTTTCAAATGAAGGCAAATTTAGTTGCTCAATCGATTTTAAAAGTCCTTTGTTTTTACTGGATTTAGAGATTGATAAATTTTCAATTTCTGCTAATTGATTAATAAATATTTTCCCAATTCCGTTTGTGTTTCCAATTGGTCCCAAAAGCCATTTGTATTCTTCGTCTTTAATTTTTTTGCCAAATAAAATAACCCATTGTTGCGTAACCCAATCCTGAAAATTTTGTTTAATCGAGGCAAGTCCCATTTTTCAATCAGATAATTTAGTATAGTTTCCTTTGCCTTTCCAATTTCCGAATTCAGACAGTGGTTTAAACCTCAAGGTAGTAAATTCAAAGTGAAAATTTTTTCGTTCCCTTTCTTTCATCGCATCAGAGTGTCTTTTTGGTTTAGGGACTTTACTATGACCGTGAACCATCTTTTCCATTTCTTGTACATTTTTCCATATTGAAAAAGTTGAAATGGTGTTTGGGAACTTAAAAGAAGCAAGTGAAAATAACGTGCTCGGATGGTCTCTTACTAATTTTTCTACTGGTCTTCCCCAATGTAAGAACCTTGGAATTGCAAGAGGTCTCATTCGAGCAATGGTTACAGCGACAACAGGTGAGTTTGAATTTTCTAAGATTACTTTTTCTTTAGGAATTTTGTAGCCTTTTATTTTTCCCCAATCTCTCATAAAACCTAATCGAACGTGCCAACCTTTTTTGATTAATTTACCAAATTTGTCATTGTTCAAGAAGTTATCTAGGTCTTTTTCACTTTCCCATTGTGCAAATATTGCTATCTCTCTTATTAAAAATCGATTAGTAGATAAAATCGGCGAACCTAAAGTCATTAAGGTCATATATTCTGAATAAATAAGACCTTCGGTTTTCTCACTTATTAATTTTGAAATTAAACCTTTAATCGCTGTCCAAGTTGGAATTTTCACAAGATGAAAAGAGGATATGCTCATTTTTTGGATTGGAAATTTCTTGATTTGTTGCGATTTTCAAATTGTGTAGAACGGTTTGGCTATGATTTCGGCGTGGAATCGTCCACAGGACTATTCCGTAGAGAAATCAGTTTAAATATATGTTTTACTTTCGGTTTTTGCACAATCGCCACGCTGAATTATAGCCGTTGTTACCTGCTGGCTTTTTTTATCAGTCATCATACTCGGCTAGTTCGACTTCTTCGTCAGTCGGCAACCATCCATTATTTATTTTATCAATTAATTCAGTCAGATGTTTTTTTACTCTCCGTTTGGTAAAATCCAAGCAAACAACTTTGTCAATTTCGATTTTTGGATCGTGAGCAAGAGTTGTCGCAAACCAGAATCCTTCGCTGAAATTATCGTGTGAGGTTGTCATTAAACTCGAATCGTAGTCAAATTCTTTTTTTGTCCGAATTTCATAATCCACAGCTCGTCCGACAAATTCCTCGTCAAAGTATTGTTCAGTCCAATGTGCCAGAGTTCCAGCACTGCATGTATAGGACACGTTTTTATCCATACATATTTTGACGGTTGGCGGAACTAATTCCTCATCTTCTTTATTTGCGATTGTAAATGCAACCCAGTCCATTTTTGGCAACGAAGATTTCCAGTCCGAATTATTTCTAATCTGGACGTAATAAATTTTTCTTCTATTAATTCTGCCTATTAGTTCCATTTTCAGCTTGCAGGTAACGGTCTTGTATAACAATCAGTTGCGGATTGATTAAAAACTAAGATAGCTAAAATTACCTACTTTTATGCTTGCGCGGTTGTGTCCGCAGGACACAAAGCCGCAATTGTTGTTATACGTTGTTACCCACTGTGCTTTATATTTCATTTAATTCTTTTCTCATCAAATTGATAATTTGCTCATTTATTGATTTAACAACTCTGCCAGAGATTTCTATATCTTTTTGCAATTCTTTCATTTTTTTCTGGTCGTTAACAGTTATTAATGCAGGTAAAGTGGTCATCATTTTGTCCGATCTTTTCATTAAATCCTCATAAGCAACTTCCAGAAGATCCAATTTTTTTATAATTTCGTCGCTTGCAATTACACGTATAGTATTTGTTTCTTGTCTTAATCTCATCAATTCTTCGTAAGAGTCAAAACTAATTTGCTGCATCTTTTTGGACATAACAGTAACTGCATTATTCTGTTCTCTGTTATTTCCTCGTTCAACAGCATCAAGATAATCTTTATAAAATTTATCTAAAATCGGAATTAATTGGTCTTTCATTTTTTTATTGGCTTCGGTAGTAAATGAGTCAATAATTTTATAAAAGTTTAAATATTGTTCTTTTTTGCTTTCGTATTGATATTTTCTTTTTGATATGTCAAGTTGATGCTCTTTTTTTATTGATTCTGTTTCTTCTATCAGTTCTTTGTTTCGTCGTTTTAGTGCTGATATTTTACCACTTTCTACAATGAAACTTCTAATGTAAAGAACCAATAATATAAAAGAACCAAGTAGTATGTAAGAAATATATGGTTCTAAAAATTCGAATGTGAAATTCATATTTTTGTTTGCATTGTGGGTAACGTTGAGTGTATGGTGTCGTATGGGATTGCGGGCTTCAAACCTATCAAGTTACCACCCAAAATTGATGAGGATGATACCGCTCGAAAACCTCTGAAATCCTTATGCATTATATACATTGTTGGCGTGTCGTTATTTTAGAAATCTTTTCCATATTTCTTTTTCTTTATCACTCGAAATTTCAATTGTATCTGTTCCGTGTCTTTCGTAATATTTGCTTTCGAAACGTGCAGGCTCGTCTAAGGCTTCTATTTTTATGATTACAAGCGACTTATCATAGTAATTAAAAAAATCAAAGTTTCTTAGCATTTGGTCTTTATATGTTGATGGAGTGATATCTGCATTTTTTATTTCGTTTTCTAACTGGCGTCTATAATTTTCAGATGATGAATGCTTTTTAATTTCACCGTTTACTCCTGTTACAAAAAAGTCTTTATGCTGGATAGCTTTTAATTTATAAAATGATTCAAACCTGTCTTTATCTTCCTTTGTGTCTGCGACCCCAATAACCACATATCCAATACTACCTTTACCTAAATTTGCAATTGCAGTTAAAGTCCTGATTATTTTTGAAAAACATTTTTTGTCAAATTTGTTGTCTCTATCTAACCTATGAACACCAATTTTAAAATCATAATTTGTATTCTCTGTAGAAGATGCACTTAGTAAGTTTTCAAGTTTTACAACACCATTACTTAATACTGGGTCATTTTCAGAGCGTTTGACAAAAAAGTCTGCACATATTCCTTTAATTGCCTCTATTGCTTCTTCTCTTTGTTTTGAGAGATTAAGACTTTCAGCATTTGACGTCAAATACCTATCACCAATACCTTTAAAAGCCTTTGCTAGCCTAACATGGTCTTTGATTATTTTTTGTTCTTTAACTAATAAGTCATAGAATGCAAGAAATACAACTTGGAAAGCTCTATTTACATATTTTGGGTCGTCAGAAAATAAAATTTTATGAAATGAGCTTTGCGTAGATTCAAATGTCTTTCTAAACTCAGCAAATACAGCTTCAAACATCTGGATAATATAATCATGCCCAAGTTTTTTAATTTTATCATCCATCACTTTATTCTTGATAATATCTGATTCATAAAACTTGTCAAGATTCTTTGCCGTTGCTGCTGGTCTTGGATATAATAGTATTGCACTTAGTAAATGCGCAACCATTTCTTCATCTCTTGATTGCCGTATATTTTCATTTGAGACAATATTATGTTTTCTCCAAAAGATACCGCCCATA
Organism: Galbibacter sp. PAP.153; assembly: GCF_037029175.1. Taxonomy (NCBI): domain Bacteria; kingdom Pseudomonadati; phylum Bacteroidota; class Flavobacteriia; order Flavobacteriales; family Flavobacteriaceae; genus Galbibacter; species Galbibacter sp. PAP.153. The sequence goes on from NZ_JAZEUN010000022.1 coordinate 10,653, forward strand.
TTAATACCATATTGTAGTGATTTGTTATTAATTGATATAGATTTCATATTGTTCAAATATAATTTGTCTGAAGCGGAAACGTCCCCCCTAATACTTTCAGAGATTTTACGAACTAAAAAACCAAATGGATTATCAGTTCCTGCTTGCCTAAGTTCTTGGCTAGATAAATGTCTTCCGTTTGAGTTAATTCTTTTAAAAACATCATCAATTATATCTTCTTCCTCTATTGATGAAACGGAAAGTGGTATAGGATAACTGACTATGTTTTTACAAAATTCACGGTCGAGTTTTGGAGAGTACTGTTTTAATACACCCGTGTCCTTAAGGTATTTTGTACTTGATATAGTATCCAAATCAAAATATTTACCGTTAAGCGTAAATTCTCCTTCTATAAAAGTTACGATAGCATCTAATCTTTGCATACCATCAATTATTTCAAAGCATGTTGATTGTTTGTATTTTACTTCAGCTACAAGTATCAACGGTACTGGCAAATTCAATGACAAAGAATCGATAAATTTTTCTTTTTCCTCTACAGTCCAAACTAATTTTCTTTGATATCTACGATTTACTAACAGTTTTTTCGCTTGGTATAAATCAAAAATAGTCTCAACTGTTTCAGGTCGTATTGTTAATTTTTTTGAAACTTCCATTTTATATTTTCTTTATGCTTGTAATGTCTTTTTTAATGCACGCCAACGGTGAATGTAAAATGCGTTTTAATGCTTTTTACATAGTGTTAGGCTTTGTTTTATATTCGTTTATTATTGAATCATCCCATACCTGGGCTTCTATGTATTTATCATACTTGAATCTTTCCTCAGCTTGACATTTTTCCTCCGATGGTATTCCATACTCATCTATAAGATCATTTATTTCATTTAGTATAAAGATTTGTCCGTTACAAGCTTTTCTATAAGTGGCAAGTTTTGGTTCGCCATGAAACTGAAAAGAGACCATACTATCCGGATACGTAAAACTTATGTGCTCAGCTTTAAAAGCAGACAGAGGAATTTTAACTACACCAGGATTCACATACCAAGATTTTGCCCATTCGCATTCTCCCAACATAAAGTAAAATGGGTCGTCTCTATTAGGCTTTCCTCCTTTGGAAATAAACTGTTCTTTTAACCTTTTTTCTAGGCCAAATCTTAAGTCAATGTAATTTGGTGGTCTCTTACTATTAAACCCATTAGAAATTTTGCTTTGAATAGCCAAAGCTTTCTCAATTCCCTGTTCGGTAATATTTCGAAAAGGGCCATTTTCTAATTCATAATAGTGGTACAAGTACTCTGGTATTGCCATAAAATTTGATTGTTGTTTGTTGATAGAGATAGTAAATAAAGCCTAACGGTCTCGTATAAACGTAGTAGCGGATTTTGAAGCCGAATTTTTCGGTTTATAACTGGTGTTAAATTCGCGAATTTACTTTTAATTTAACACTTAATCCGCTATTGCGTTTATACATTGTTAGCTGTTGTTATTTTTTTATCAAGAAATCCCTCCATGTTATTTTTCCGGTTTTGTGATTCGGACAAAGGTTGATTCCGGTGGTGAAAAGTTTTTGGAAATCATTATGCGGTGGAATCAGGGATATTTTCTTTTCGGGTCTTATAACTTCTTGATAGTTCTTTGTAATGTCCGAAATTTTCAATATCTCAGGTCCACCAATCTGTATGGTCGAGTTTGTGGCTTTAATTTTCAGCAATCCCAAAATTTCTCCGCAGACATCTATCAAATCGATTGATTGAAATTTAAGACCATCGGGGGCGGTTGTGAGTTCATCTTCCGATCGGGTTGTGCTTAAAATTCTGTCATAAATAAAATCATGAAATTGGGTTATCCGCAAAATTGTATAGGGAATCCCGGAATTGACAATTAGTTTTTCGGTCTTTAATTTATTTCGATAGTATGGAAAGGTCGATTTATCGACACCTACAATGGAGATGTAGATGAAGTTTTTTGTGCGGTCACCTTTTATTGACTTTAAAAGATTCTGGGTTCCTTGAATGTCAATCGACTCGGAATTTTTTGGGTCGCTGGCACAATGAATAATAATATCATATCCAAGTCTTAGCGGGCTTAGAGTTTCGACTTTTGTGAGGTCTGCATTTAGGTGTCCAACATTTTTTATGGTATCTATAATTTTGTTTCGAGTCAATATATCTATGTGAAAATCTTCATAGTCAATTTGCTTTAACAGCATCCTTCCGAGTTGGCCTGTTCCTCCTGTTAATAATATTTTTGGCTTGGTTCTCATTTTTTATAACAGCTAACGGTCTAGTATAAGAATAGTAGCGGATTTTTACGCAATATCTTTTCAGTTAAACACAGACCTTTTTTATATTTTCTAACTTTCGTTTTAGCGATTAAACCGCTATTATTTTTATACATTGTTGTAAGTAGTGCTTTTTTATTCACTTACTTAATTTCAATATTCTAAATGCTCCTTGAATTACCAAAACAAAAACGATTGTTCCGATAATCAAATCAGGTTTGCTCGAACTCAACCAATTTACCAAAATTCCAGCAATTATTACTCCTAAATTGATAATCACGTCATTTGATGTGAAAATCATACTCGCTTTCATATGAGCCTCTTCTTTGCTTTTTGACTTTTGCAAAATGTAAAGACAAATTCCGTTTGCAATAAGTGCAAAAATCGAAACGATAATCATTGTCGAAAAATCGGGAAGTTTCTCGTTTCCAAAAAATCTTCTTAAAACTTCCACAAATCCAATAATCGCAAGTGTTATTTGAAAATATCCAGCAAGTTTTGCAATCCGCTTTTTCTTAATCAACGTTCCGCCAACCGCAAACAAGCTAATTCCGTATACGAAACTGTCGGCAAGCATATCCAAACTATCGGCAACAAGACCCATTGATTTTGAGATTATTCCTGTTGTCATTTCGATAATAAAAAAGGCAAAATTGATTGCAAGTACAGACCAAAGTAGCTTTTTTTGGTTTGCATTTTCATTAAATTCTGTTTGGTCGGTCTGTTCGGTCGAGATTTTCTTTCCGCCTAAATTTAGTTCAATAACGGACTTTTCGATTTGGTCTGATTCTCCGCTGTGAAAAACAGTCAGTTTTCGGTTCGGAATATCAAAGTCCAAATTCGCAATACTTGAAATTCCGTCCAATTTCATTCGGATTAGATTTTCCTCTGAAGGACAGTCCATTTTGGTAATTTCGAATATTGTTTTTTTCATTCGGTTTCTGGGTTTTTCGGCATTACTTACAACAATTGTATATAGTTACCAAGGTAACTATATTTCTATTATGGGAACTAAGATAATAAATCTTTTACGTTCATAAAGGTATTGGTAGCCACATGTGTATATATCTCTGTGGTCTTAGATGAATTATGACCCAATAATATTTGAATATGTCGTAAGCTTGTTCCATTTTCCAATAAATGGGTTGCAAAGCTGTGGCGTAACATATGGGGGCTAACCCTTTCTTTTATTCCAGCCCTTTTGCCTGCTTTATAAACAATTTTTAACACACTTGAGGGACTGTATCTTTTACCAGGTTCAGGCCCTTCAAATAAATATTTCTTTGGTAAATAGGCTTTGTAATATACCCTGAGATCATCTAAAACACTCTTACTAAGTATGGTCATCCTGTCTTTATTGTTTTTAGACTGTCTAATTTTGATCGACATTCTTTTACTGTCGATGTCGGACAGTTTTAAGTTTAATAATTCACTTCTCCTAAGCCCTGACGCATACAATAGTCCCAGTATACAGCGATGCTTTATATTCTTTGTGTTGTTTATTATTGCCATTGCGTCCTGTTTTGACAATACCTTAGGTAATTTATGCTCTTTTCTAGGCCTTTCTATGGCATAAAACCTATTAGGCATACCAAGGACCACTTCATAGTAGAACTTTATGGCATTAATGGCCTGATTAATATACGAATTAGAGCGTTTTTCCTGAACCAGTTTTTGCAGGTAACCCCTAACATCATTTTCATTCAAAGCAACTAAATCTTCATTCTTATAATAATTAATAAAAGCCTCAAAAGATTTCACGTAATTTTTAACAGTACTATTTGCATATTTTTTAAGTTCTAACTTTTTGAGATAATCCTCGGGACATGGTCTGAACCCTTCCCGGTATGTACGCTTTCTAAAACAATTTACATCCACGCTTTCTGAGGTGTCCTTTAAGGGGCTGTCCCGAAAGAAATAATTCCCATTAACCCATACAATCCCTTTAAACCTTTCGAAAATTAAATTTAGGGTCGGTTTGTTGTTGGGGATATAGTATAGATTGTACTGATTGCTCCATTCCAACCCGGGCAATCCATCGACCAGAGCCTGTATGATTCTATCAGCTTGATATTGAAGCCCTATATACTTTTTATTGTCAATCATCAAATGTTTTAATGTAATTGATCGCTCCATAACTATTTTTCAGGTTTTCAAAACAAGATTAACCAATTAAAATACCATAACTTTATATATAAACGTTTATATTCGTATGTAAACGTTTAATAATATGTATTATGCCCGTTAAATATTGCTTATCTTGTAAAAAAGAGTTGAAAGGGCGTTCTGATAAAAAATTTTGCGATGCACAATGCAGGAGTATGTACCATAATACGAACAGACCTTTTCATGAACTTTCCATTCAAAAGATAAACAGCGATTTAAGAAGGAACAGAAGTTTGTTGGCCCATTTTTGCCCTAGTGGGAAAAGTACCGTAGAAAAGAAAGTCCTGGCAAAATTGGGATACAAGTTCGAGCTGTTCACACATATTTTCCCTTTTAATACAGGAACCTATTATTTTTGTTATGAATATGGTTATCTTCCCATACTCGAAAATCATATAGAGAAAATGTTAATAGTCCATAAGCAAAAGTATATGGACAATTTAAGTTTTTATCCTTGGGACTTTAAAATTATAAAACATAGTTCGAGGTAATCCATCCTGGCCAATATTGGCTTTCACTTGATACCTGCCTAGTAAATTGAAGGGTGAAAAATGGCTGGTAGAACAATTGGGAGCAGCTGTCACAGTATTTTAAATAACCCTGCCGATCCGCTCATTTACACCACCAAGACTGTGGAGGGTTTCCACCGGCAGGTGCGCAAGGTACCTTTACCAATGACAGGTCCTGTTTAAACTGCTGTACCTGGCCATCAGGAACATCCAAGGGAAATGGACAATCCAATAATTACACATTAGGTTCGGCAATCATCCCTTCGGGGATACTCTGAAGGATAAATCATAGGAGAGGGTTTAAATTACGCTCTCCCGACAAAATAGTTTTCGGAAGTTGGTGGAATTTTAGGCAGCCCTTTTAATATCTTCCCTTTGGTTTTATTCCTCTTTCTTTTTGTTTTGCTTCTTCATGGCTTCCCCTATTTGGTTACTTGCCGTAAAAGAGGCTACCATATTGTTCAACATATCGCTTCCTGCCTGTGGCGAATTGGGTAGCAATATTAAATTGCTGTTGGTTTCTTCGCCTATGGCCTGCAACGTATCGTAATGCTGTGTGACAACAATCAAGGCCGATGCTTCTTGCGAGTTGATTCCCACTTTGTTCAATACTTCGACCGATTCTTCCAAACCTCGTGCAATTTCACGTCGCTGGTCGGCAATACCCTGCCCTTGCAAGCGCTTGCTCTCGGCTTCGGCTTTTGCCTTTTCAACAATTAATATACGGGCCGCATCCCCTTCAAACTGAGCGGCTATTTTCTCGCGTTCTGAAGCATTAATACGGTTCATGGCCGCTTTGACCTGCTGATCCGGGTCAATATCCGTCACAAGTGTTTTAATAATATCGAAACCGTATTCCAACATGGCTTCCTGCAACTCTGCTTTTACGGCTATGGCAATATCATCCTTTTTAACAAAAACATCGTCCAGCTTCATTTTAGGGACTTCGGCACGTACCACATCAAATACATAAGAGGTAATTTGATCGTGCGGATATTCAAGCATGTAAAAAGCCTCGTAAACCTTGCTCTTGATAACCACATACTGAACCGATACTTTTAATTTTACAAAAACGTCGTCCAGGGTTTTTGTTTCTATGATGACATCCAACTGCTGGATCTTCAAGCTCAAACGCCCCGCTATCCTGTCTACAATGGGGATTTTAAGCTGCAAGCCCGAATTACGGATACTTTGAAATCGGCCAAAGCGCTCAATAGCGACTGCCGTTTGTTGTTTTACGATGAAGAAGGCACTAAACAGGATAATAATCCCGATAAAAGCCAATGGAATAAGAAAATACATAATTGCTATAGGTTTAAAAATATTGATTGTTGTAAAATACAAATAATGGAGCTATTTAATCCCGATAATGGAAAAAATAATTTATAAAACAAGCCCGAAAGGTCTCATGCAATATCTTGGGCCTATAGCGCATCCGTTATCCTAAAACTTCGATAGCCTTGTTTATCCTATATGTAGTTTCTTCTTTTCCAATTAAAGCAATAATATCAAAAACGTGAGGGCCTTTCATGGCGCCTACCAATGCCAAACGTAAAGGGGGCATTATTTTCCCGAAACCAAGTTCTCTGTTGCTTATCCATTGCTTTACAATAGTTTCAATGTTTTCAGAAGCAAAATTGTCTATCCCGGCAATCACAACGGCAACCTCATTCATATACTCATTGGTATCTTCTTTCCATTGCTTTTTGGCGGCCTTTTCATCATAAGCTGATGGTGCTACAAAGAAGAAATCCGCCTGCGTCCAAAAATCGGCTACAAAATCGGCACGTTCTTTAATTAATGCGACCACATTTGTTATGTAATCTTTATTGACCAAAGAGGGAGCTATTTCGCCTGATACCACTTTATGACTAGCAATAAAATCCATAAAAAGCCCCGCTAACTCTTTGTTGCTTTTTTGTTGCAAATACTGATGATTATACCATTTGGTTTTGTCTGGGTCGAAACGTGCGCCCGCTTTGTGTACTTTTTCCAATTGAAATGCTTCAATTAAACCATTCAAACTGAAAATTTCCTGTTCGGTCCCGGGGTTCCACCCTAAAAACGCCAAAAAGTTTATCACGGCATCGTTAAAATAACCATCTTCTTTATAGCCACGGGAAATAGTCCCTGTATTTGGATCCCTCCATTCCAACGGAAATACGGGAAAGCCCATTTTATCGCCATCGCGCTTGCTCAATTTACCTTTTCCGGTAGGTTTCAATATCAACGGTAAATGTGCAAATTGCGGTTCCAGCCAATCAAAAGCCCTATACAGTAATACATGCAGGGCCAAAGACGGCAACCATTCTTCCCCACGGATTACATGGGTAATTTCCATTAAGTGGTCGTCTACAATATTTGCCAAATGATAGGTTGGCATGCCATCGCTTTTAAACAATACCTTATCGTCCAGAATATTGGTATCTATCTCCATATCCCCCCGGATAATATCTTTTAAATGAAGCTTTTCGTCTTGAGGTGATTTAAACCGGATAACATACTCTTGGCCTGCACCTATTTTTTGCTGAACTTCATCTTGCGTAAGTGCCAACGAATTTTTCAATTTCTGGCGGTTGTGCCAATTGTAAATAAAGGTTTTTCCTTTTGCTTCGTGGTCTTTTCTATGTGCATCGAGCTCGTCGGCGGTATCAAAGGCGTAATATGCCCATCCTTTTTCCAATAGCAAATCGGCATATTGCTTATACAAATGCCTGCGCTCGCTTTGGCGGTAAGGTCCATATTTTCGTTGTGTTTCCTCGGCAGACCCCGGGCCTTCATCATAAGGAATATTTAGCCAGTTCAAGGAATCTACAATGTATCTTTCGGCCCCCTCGACATATCGGTTTTGGTCGGTATCTTCGATCCTCAAAATAAAATCGCCTCCGTGCTTTTTGGCAAACAGGTAATTAAACAAGGCAGTTCTTACGCCACCAATATGTAAAGGTCCCGTGGGACTGGGTGCAAAACGCACACGAACTTTTGTACTCATTGCTCGGTTTTTTGGCAAAGATAATGGTTTTAAGCAGGCAACGAAAAAAGAAAAGCAACAGAACCCTGAACGATAAACGCCATTCTGAATAATGTAAAATATGTATTATACATTGAATATATGGAATGAAAAAGACTTATATAAAGTGAAAAATTCTACCGATATTTATGCAAGGAACCCACGAAGCGTATATCGTTTTTAAAAAAACATTTTATGAAGTTAAAAAACCATGCCTTTTTATTATTCGCCTGTTTAATTGCTTGTTCCCTTACTTCTACCGTACATGCACAAAAAACACACCAAAGAACCGGAATGCTGGTTTTGGGTTCGGCAGATGTTCCCACATTGAAAAACCGCATGAACGTGGCCTTAAAACTATACAATACCCCAGAAAAGTTTGATTACATTATTGTTTCCGGCGGATGCAATGCACACCATTCGGGGTTTTGCGAAGCCACAGAAATGGCCGAAATTTTAAAAGAGAACCATGTTCCCGAAGCCATTATCCACAAAGAAGAAAAATCGCAAAGTACAATTGGAAACTATTGTTACAGCCGTTCCCTAAAAGATGAAAACGGAAAGAAGGTTATGCAAGAAGGCGATGTTGTTTTTGTGGTTTCCAACCATTGGCATGCATTTTCGGTTGCCGGTTGCCTTCAGGTAAACGATAAAATGAACGCAAAATACTATATTGAAGGCAGCATAAACCCAAAAGAAACGGACAAGCTGGATTATACCGATATTTTTAAAAGATGTACAGAAGATGCAAATTTTTGTGATGCCATTATTTCATCTGAATAAATTTATACCAAACCACAAATAACCAACCAAAACAACATGAATAGAAGACATTTTATGGGCGCCATGGGAGCTTTAGGGGCTTCGTCCCTATTTCCTTATCCGGCGTTTGCCACAAATCCTGCCCCAAACTACAAACTGGGCTTGCAGTTGTATACCATTAACAACGAAATGATAAAAGACCCGGTTAACTCCCTAAAGGCCGTAAAGGAAATGGGGTATGAAGATTTTGAAATTTTTGGGTTTGATGCCGAAAAAAATACTTTTTATGGGATAAATGCCGATGAATTTAATGCCATTTTAAACGATCTTGACCTTACCGTTTCAAGTGGCCATTTTGGTTTTTCGACTTATTTGAATGCTTCGGAAGATGTGTTGATGCGTTTTGTGGACCAATGCATTGTAGGTGCGCAAAAACTAAACATGAAATACATTACCTGGCCATGGATAGCACCCGAACAACGTACCATCGACAATTTTAAGCTTATGTCCAAAAGGCTAAATGTAATTGGGGAACGCATCAATAAATCCGGGTTGGGGTTTGCCTACCACAATCATGGGTTTGAATTTGAAGACCACAATGGCGAAAACGGATTTGATCTCATCTTAAAAGAAACCGATCCCGATTTGGTAAAACTCGAAATGGACATGTATTGGGTAATGCGTTCTTCCAACTATACCCCGAAAGAGTTGGTAGAATTGCAGCCCAAACGCTTTGTACTTTGGCACATAAAAGACATGGATAAAATTACGAAGGATTATACCGAATTGGGGAACGGTTCCATAGACTATACTAAAATACTTCCCGACCCGACTGAAGCCGGTTTGGAATATTATTACCTGGAACAGGGCGGAAATTTTGCCCATTCTCCCATGCAAAGTGTAAAAGACAGCATTATATATTTTAAAAAACACGTGCAGCAATATGTATATGGTTAATAAAAAGGTCAAAAAGGGATGAAATGATCACGTTCCTTTTTTGACCTTATGTACAAAATCCAAGAAATGCCTATAGGGCTATGCGTTTGTCTTTTGTGGCAAAAACAGCATCCAGATGTGCTTTGTATTTTACCTTTTCACCTTCTACATTATTGTTTTTAACCACATCGTAAAAATGAATGCCCGGCAAAGGTTCCATGTCCAAAAAGGCATTCATTCTGTGAAAACCAAATAAAACACCTTTATCCACAGAAGTTTCATTAAAAAATTCCCCCGGAAGGGTAAATGCTTCATTGGGAGCGTTCCAACTGGTATTTACCATATATGTTCGCCCCTTTAACAATCCCCCGGTTCCATAATTAATGGCTGGGTTATTAGAAGACCTTCCATCGTTGTTGTAAACCTGTCCGTTTTTAAAAACATAATCAAAATATTCCTTGAGTTTGTGCGGTACCTGGAACCACCATATGGGCAAATGATAGACAATGATGTCCGCCCAGATAAATTTTTTGGTTTCTGCTGCTGCATTATAGGCCTGGTTAATATCGGTCACTTTTACCTCATACCCTTTTTCCTCAGCAAAATAAGTAGCTGCCAGCTCTACCATGGTTTTATTAAACTCCCCTTTTGAATTTCCAAAAGTTTGTCCGCCGTTAATTATAAATACCTTTTTCATACGCTCAAAATTTTCCTTTTTATAGTATTCTTTTTAAAATGTTGGAACAAAATTAAATCCCTTTTATCTATTATAAAAATAATATAATTTATACATTTGTATTATAATAATTATAGTTATGGTGAATTTTGAATGGTACAGAACCTTTAAAGCTGTTTATGAAACCGGAACGTTAACCGGTGCCGCGCAGGTATTGTATGCTTCACAACCTGGTGTTAGCCTCCATATAAATTCGTTGGAATCGTACACCGGATATCAATTGTTTGAAAGGACTTCCCGAAAAATGATTCCTACCGAGCGCGGAAAAGTATTGTACAATTACATAAAAGATGCGGTTCTAAAACTGGAAGATGCCGAGCAATGTTTTAGGAAAAACTCCAATAGCGATACGCCCACCATAAGCATTGGCATGTGCATGGAAACGTTTCAATATTCCATCGAGCCTTATATTTCTACTTTACCTTTTGATGCGATTATTAAATTTGTGGAATACAAAGAGGCCGTCATAGAATTGGAAAAAGGCGTATTGGACCTTGTTGTCAGTGCCAAAAAAGGCTTGGAAAAACATTTTGAATACAAGGCTTTTTCTAAAGAACGCATTGTACTGATTGCAGGCTCCAAGACACCAACCGGTACTTTTACCAATGCATTGGCCGCCAATAGCCTGTCTGGTATACAAAAGTGGCTTAAGCAACAGGTTTGGTACGGAACAACGGGCGACATGGAACATTTGCGCTCTTTTTGGAATGCAAATTTTAAAAAGCACCCCGATTTTAAGTGCAATTATATCGTGCCCAATAAAAGTTCCATCATACGCTGTTTGCGCAATACCAACGGTATAGCTGTTTTACCCGACTTTTTGTGCGAAGAAGCGCTAAAAGACCAATCGGTAAAATTGTTGTGGGAAGGTTTCGAGCCCATTGAACAAACCTTGTACCTGGCCAAGCGAAAAGGAAATATGTACCAAAAGCAATTGGAATATCTAGAAAACCTATTTATTGAAAAAATGCCGGTTTTGGCGGGGGTTTAAGTTTTTATATACAATCCCTATAATCCATAAGGCCCGCATTTTTGTTGCCACCTTATGTTTTGGTCGGTATGCCACCCACATATCGCACCCCCTTTCCCTTAACATGCTTTTTATTTTTTGTTTTTTTATGGGGCATCTAAAAGCCCGTTTAAAAACGAAAAACCTAAAATTGACACTACAAAAAATTTCCCGATTCCTTTTACTCAATGAAAAGCCCCTACAATTTTAAATCTACCCTAACCCCATTTTTCCAGTAACAAGGGGTATAGTTTACGGGAGTAGTCCCAATAGCTCCACAAATATATACATCATCACCCTTTATATAAATTCCATAGGCCTGTGCATTGTCCTCCAGTTCGTGAAGTTCCCCGTTTTTCCAGTAACAGGCTGTATGCCCCGTGCTATTGGAGTTGTGTTTATTAATTAATCCTACCGCATAAAGGTCGGTTCCTGATTTGGTGAGTTGCCATACCTCGCCATAACGCCCATCCAATATCACAGGTTCCGAATTTTTCCAATACATGGGCACGCCACAAAGCCCCCCGACATAAGCTTCATCAGTATCATGGACATAGATGGTGCTTACCCCTTGAAATACAGAGGCCTGTTCCGGCAGCGGTAACGTTTCCAGAAAATTATGCCCGTCCCATACAAATGGGGTTTCAGGCCGCAACGTATTCCCTCCTTCCGAAGGTATTATTTTGCCAAAATACCCGGCGAAATAAGGTTTGTCATTATGGTAGTCAACCGACGAGACCGTTCCTGTACTGTCGTTGTCCATGAATGTCAGGACATTGTTTTTGTAATAGCATACCCTGCCGTTTTCGGCAAGGCTGCCCTGGTCAAATTGATAGTTTTGTAATTGTCCGTGTATGTCCTTGTAAACATATACCTTTCTATAGTGATCATTTATGGACTTAAGATAGAGGGTGTTGGTCGGGATATAATCACTAAATTCGGTTTCATTACTGCTTTCCGTATTTATCCAGAATTTCGAATGGACCGTTCCGTTCTCGGAGGCATATCCGCTTATAAGCACGTGATGGTCCGATACGGAAACAGCATTTCCGACGGCTATGTGTTCTTTGTTTGGTCCTGAATTCTCATCGTCGTTTTGACATGCACTTAAAAATAATAGCATAAAAACTAGGGCCGGAAAGTGCATTTTTAGTTTAAGGAGTGATAAATGGCGTGTATTCATTTTGGCAGTGGCTTTCATATCAAGAGGTATGTTTCTGATAAGATGGCGTTTATGGCAAAAGGTTGCTTCACCAATGAATTTTAAACCCCGGATATGGACCACTGATCGTACTATTTTGTTCGGAAGCCCATTATTTTAACTGGGCGTGCTAACTATCACGTAATTTTTTTGATCCAGCTAATATCATTTTTTACCACTTATGTTTGATAAACCTTGATCCAGGAGCCCCACGCCGAAGTTCATTGTATGCTGATTTTAGTTTTTTGTTTTTTTTAGGCTAGAATATAACATGATGCTTATGGATATAAAAAAAAATAAAAATAGTGTAAGGACAATGGCTATTAAAGTCATATGTATGGCGTTTATTAATGGGACACATAAAATGAATTAAAGTCACATACCCCGATACTTTATAACCAAAACATGAGTGCTCTTGTAATTTTATTATGCTTTTATACGAAATATAAATAATTTAAAGTCAAATATGTATATAACATTTGTGTTGGCTGAACCTCATAAACGCCGGCTTTCCCCCATACGAATATCCGGAAAAGGGCCCTTCGGAATAAATAATCGATACCGCTAAAATAAAAAGAAGGTCAACTTTTGGCAAGATTTTCAGGCTGGGGATGAAGTTGTTGCTGGTACGGGATAAAAATACCGTTAAGGATGCTGTCCAGGGTCTTTTAATCATGCTTGTCACAGCTTACTGGATTATTTCGAACCTGTGTTTTATGATGTTTCCCTCAAAGGGGCAAGATTCAGACAAAAGGAGTCACAGGCCTTATTTCTTCATATTATAAGTAAAAAAATAATGTCACGCTTTTTTGGCATTAGGAACTAAACATAATACGCATTTAACCAAGAGTGTAAAATAAATTATATGATTGCAATTTTTTACACGTTTTCGGTCTCTACCCTAAATTAACCTATTACTCCTCCACAAGAGCAAGGCAAATAGTAAAACATGCATTGTTCTATGGAAATTTTTTAAGCTCTTCTTATCCACAATATCCGCCGTGAACGCGGTTTGAAGTATTGTTGTTAATACTAAAACATCCCTCCCTTATTTGTTATTGCCATAAAATATTCTCAAGCGTGCTTTTTCATGAGTGAACCCTTGTCATCCATTAAAGAAAATCAATGAGGTGGTTTTTCCAATTAATTTTAACATCCATTAAGTAAAAATGCCCCGTTTATACTGCCAAACAAATTGTATTTTTATATTTTAATGTACCTATACTATTTTTATACGCTTATTAATGAATACTTTACAACATATACAACATAAACTTCAAGGCTTTTTACGAAAGTATTATACCAACGAACTGCTCCGTGGGGTATTTCTTTTCCTGGCCATCGGGTTGGTTTATTTTATTTTAACCGTTCTTTTGGAATATTTTTTATGGCTGGGAACCACGGGGCGATTATTGCTCTTTTGGCTTTTTGTGGGTGTAGAGCTGTTTTTATTTGTTACGTTTATTATTGTCCCGCTGTTGTACCTGTTTAACATTAGAAAGGGCATTGACTACCAAAAAGCCTCCAAAATTATTGGTGCACATTTCCCGGAGGTAAACGATAAACTGCTCAATTTTATGCAACTTGCTAAAAATACGCAGCAATCCGATTTACTTTTGGCCAGCATTGAGCAAAAAGGTGACCAACTGCGTCCCATTCCCTTTCAATTGGCCATAAACTTTAAAAAGAACCTAAAATATGCCTGGTATACGGCTGTGCCCGTTTTTTTTATACTGATCGTTATAGTAATTGGTAAAAGCAATTTGTTTACAGATAGTTACAAACGTGTTGTAGATTACAAAACAGCATATCAACCCCCGGCACCTTTTGAATTTTTTGTGGTTAACGACTCCTTACAGGCCATAAAGGGAAGGCCTTTTGTTTTACAGATAAATACTGCCGGAAACGTTGTTCCGGAAAATGTACATATTGAAATTGACGGCACTACTTATTTGATGCAACAAAAACAGGCTGGCCATTTTGAATATGTCTTCGATCAGCCACGCGAAAACACATCCTTTCAATTAAGGGCCAACAACGTGGTGTCGCAAAAATACCAATTAGAGGTAATCCCGACACCCGGCCTCTTGTCGTTCGAGATGCACCTCGACTATCCCGCTTATACCGGAAAAACTTCAGCGGTTGTAAAAGGCTCTGGCAATACCACGGTTCCCGAAGGTACCAAAATAACCTGGTCACTTGAAACCGAAGAAACCACCAATGTCGGGTTGCAGCTTCGCGATACCAGCATTAACTTCAATAAAAAACAACAGCAATTTGACCTTAGCCATTATTTTTATAACACTACAGATTATTACATCGCAACGAGCAACCATCACTTAATAAATTACGAAAACCTGGGGTATTCCATCCGTGTTATCAAAGATCAATCGCCCGAAATAAAAGTCGAAGAAAAGATAGATTCCGCAAGCATCAATACAAAAATATACGTGGGTCAAATTTCAGACGATTACGGACTTTCAAAATTAAAACTGGTGTATTATAAACAAGGAACAGATTCCCTTCAGCAAAAAAATATAACTATTAAAAAAGGTACTTACGACCGCTTTGGGTATGTTTTTCCTAATGAGCTGCTATTGAAAGCAGGAATTCCATATGAATTTTACTTTGAAGTAACCGATAACGATGCCATACACGGGGGAAAAGTTACTAAAAGCCATGTTTTTAAATACAGAAAGCTTGCCGATGATGAACTGGAGCAACAGCAATTAACACAACAAAAAGAGAATATTGGCCGGATTGAAAATTCATTAAAAGATGCCGAAGAGCAGGAAGATAAGTTAAAAGAGATAAACGACATCAACAAACAGAAAAATCAACTAAACTACAACGATAAAAAACGAATTGAAAACTTTTTGGAGCGGCAAAAGCAACAAGATGAAATGATGAAAAGGTTCCATGAAGATTTAAAGGAAAACCTGAAGGATTTTAAAAAAGAAAACAAACAGCAGAGCGAATATAACGAGTTGCTGCAAGAACGCTTGGAGAGGCAGAAAAAAGAATTGGAAAAAAATGAAGACTTGATGGAAAAGTTGAAGGAAATTTCAGACAAAATAAACAAAGAAGAATTGGCAGAACGCTTAGCGCAAATGGCAAAAGAACAAAAGAAAAACAATAGGAGTTTGGAGCAAATTCTTGAGTTGACCAAAAGATATTACACGGCTGCCAAAGCAGAAAAAATAAAAGAGGACCTGGAAAAATTGGCCGATGAACAACAAAAATTGTCAGAAAAAAAGGAGGAAGAAAACAATCTAGAAAATCAAAATGAACTGAATAAGGATTTTGAAAAGCTTGAAAAAGATATAGAGGAACTGGAAAAGCAAAATGATGAATTACAAAAACCCATGGACCTTGGAACCGATAAGAAATTGGAAGAAGAAATAAAAAAGGAACAGGCAGAAGCAACACAAAAATTAGCAGAAAAAAAGAAGGAAGCGGAAAATACCAATCAGAATAAAAGTGAAAGCCAAGCAGGACAACAAGCCAAACAAAAGCAAAAAAATGCTGCTAGAAAAATGAAGGAAATGAGTGAAAAAATGGGTCAGATGATGCAAGCTTCGGCTCAAAATACTTTACAGGAAGATTCGGAAATGCTACGCCAGATACTGGATAATTTGGTTGTTTTTTCATTCGACCAGGAAGCAGTTATGGAGAAGGTTCAAAGCTATAAAGAAAACAGCTCAAACCTATCGGTATATTTAAAAAAGCAAAACGATTTAAGAACGGTATTCGAGCATGTAGACGACAGTTTGTTTGCCTTGTCCCTTAGGCAGCCAAAAATTTCAGAAAACATCAACCAAAACATTACCGATGTATATTATAACATGGACAAAACATTGGAACTTTTTGCCGAAAACAGGTTTTATCAAGGAATATCGCATCAACAATATACATTAACGGCCGCAAACGAGCTGGCAGATTTTTTAAGCAATACCCTCGACAATATGCAAAAAAGCCTTGCCTCTGGTTCCAGTAGCGGAAGCGGAAATGAATTTCAGTTACCGGACATTATACAATCCCAACAGCAATTAAACAAAAAAATGAAAGAAGGAATGCAAAAAGGAGAAAAGGGACAAAAACAAGGGAAAGAAAACGGGAAAGAAGGCCAGGAACAACAAGGTGAAAGCGGGAGTAAAAAATATGGAAACGAACAAATGTCTGGAGAACTTTATGAAATCTACAAACAACAGCAACAATTACGAAATGCTTTGGAAGAACAATTAAAAAAATTGCAGGGGGCCGGAGAGAAAAAACAGGCCCAACAATTAATTAGCCAAATGGAGCAGATTGAAAATGATTTATTGGAAAAAGGGTTTACCAATGCTACCGAACAAAAAATGCTTCAGTTACAACATCAATTATTAAAAATGGAAGATGCGTCTTTTCAACAGGGAAAAAAAGAAGAACGGGAAAGCGAAACAAACACCAAAGAATTTACAAACACAAGTTCGTACAAAATACCAAATTTGCAACAATATTTTAATGAAGTTGAAATATTAAACAGACAAGCCTTACCTTTGCGGCAAAATTACAAGCAAAAGGTAAACGCTTATTTTAAAAACGATGATTAATTTTCATTACGAGACCGATTTTTTAATTGAAGAAGAAGAACGCTTTTCGGAATGGGTAAAAAACATAATCCGATCGGAGGCCAAAGAAGCAGGAGAGATCAATTACATTTTTTGTGATGATGATTACCTTCATAAAATAAACGTTGATTATTTAGATCATGACACGCTCACGGATATAATCAGTTTTGATTATTCCGACGCACTCGTAATTCAAGGAGATGTATTTGTTTCTGTTGAACGCGTGAAAGAAAATGCCAAAGATTACGACATACCTTTTCAAACAGAATTGAAAAGAGTGATGGCGCATGGCATTCTACATTACTGCGGATTTAAGGATAAAACCGTAGAAGATACTAAAATAATGCGAGAAAAAGAAGAAGAAAAAATCGCCTTATTTAAATAGACTACACAACCAACACCAGAAACAGTGGGGTTTAACAATGCTGTTTCACGTGGAACAAACCCAATATTAATTATAGAAACTCAAAGTTTATGTTTGACAAAGAATATGATGTAATTGTTGTAGGTGGTGGACATGCTGGATCTGAAGCGGCAGCGGCGGCCGCCAATATGGGTTCTTCTACCCTATTGATTACAATGAATTTACAAAACATTGCACAAATGTCTTGTAACCCTGCAATGGGTGGAATTGCAAAGGGGCAGATTATTCGCGAGATTGACGCCATGGGCGGTTACTCTGGAATTATTACCGATAAGACCGCCATACAATTTAAAATGCTCAACAAATCTAAAGGTCCGGCCATGTGGTCGCCAAGAGCACAAAGCGACCGTATGCGTTTTGCAGAAGAATGGAGACTGATGTTGGAACAGACAAAAAACTTAGATTTTTATCAAGAAATGGTTTCGGGATTGATTATTGAAGACGACAAGATAAAAGGTATTAGAACTTCATTGGGGATTGAAATTAAATGTAAGTCCGTAGTTTTGACCAACGGTACTTTTTTAAATGGCCTAATACATATAGGCGAAAAACAATTTGGTGGTGGCCGTGCCGGTGAAAGAGCTGCAACAGGAATTACAGAAGATTTAATTAATTGCGGTTTTGAAGCTGGCAGGATGAAAACCGGAACGCCACCAAGGGTTGATGGCAGATCGTTGAATTTTGATAAGATGGTTGTTCAGCCAGGAGATGATAAACCAGAAAAGTTTTCGTATTCCAACGAAACGAATCCATTGAAAAAACAGAGGGATTGCCACATGACATACACCAGTGAAGAAGTTCATGATTTGTTGCGTGAAGGTTTTGATAGGTCGCCCATGTTCAACGGAAGGATAAAAAGTATAGGGCCACGTTATTGCCCTTCCATTGAAGATAAAATCAACCGTTTTGCAGATAAAGACAGGCATCAAATTTTTGTAGAACCAGAAGGCTGGGATACGGTTGAATATTATGTAAACGGGTTTTCCACTTCCTTGCCAGAAGATGTACAATTTAAAGCACTGCGTTCTGTAGCTGGTTTTGAAAATGTAAAATTCTTTAGACCGGGTTACGCCATAGAATACGACTACTTCCCTCCTACACAATTAAAACATACACTGGAAACAAAATTGGTTTCTGGATTGTATTTTGCCGGACAAATAAATGGAACGACAGGATACGAAGAAGCAGCCTCCCAAGGATTAATGGCCGGAATAAATGCAAGTTTAAAAGTACAGGAAAGAGACCCGTTTATACTTCAAAGGAACGAAGCATACATTGGTGTGTTGATAGACGATCTCATTACAAAAGGCACCGAAGAACCGTACCGCATGTTTACTTCCAGAGCTGAGTACAGAACACTGCTTAGACAGGACAATGCCGATTTAAGACTCACGCCCATGAGTTTTGAAATAGGTTTGGCATCAGAAAAAAGGTTAAGGAGAATGGAAGAAAAGGAAAGGATGTCCAGCGATTTTGTAAACTTTTTTAAGGACACGAGTGTAAAACCCGAAACCATAAACCCGATACTGGAAGAAGTAAATTCGTCGCCAATGAAACAATCGGACAAGATGTTTAAAATATTTGCCCGGCCAAATATTACATTGGACCACATGCTAAAGATAGCACAAGTAAAAGACTACGTAATTGAAAAAGAACTGGACGCCGAAGTTTTGGACCAAGCCGAAATTCAAGTTAAATATTCGGGCTATATCGAAAAAGAAAAAAACAACGCCGACAAACTAAACAGGCTTGAAGAAATTAAAATCCCGGAGAGTTTTGATTACGACAAACTAAAATCCTTGTCTTTTGAAGCCAAGGAAAAACTAAAAAAAATAAAACCGAGAACACTTTCACAAGCATCACGGATAAGTGGTGTTTCACCAAGCGATATAAGTGTCATGCTCGTCTATATGGGCAGGTAATTTTAAAGGGTTCCACGTGGAACCCTTTTTATTTGAATAAGTACTATCTTGCAATTTTAAATTTACAATGAGCAAAAACAATTCAACAAAAACTTACATACGCTGCAAAGATCATTTAGTAAGTAACGAAAGCTTCAACTTAAAAAAAACAGAAATACACGGATTGTTGCAAACAACACCACAGCCCCTACCCGAAGAAATTGGCAAATATTATGAAAGCCAACAATACATTTCTCATACAGATTCCAAGAAAAATTTAATTGACAAAATCTATCAATGGGTGAAATCCTATTCGATAAAAAACAAACATAATGTTATAAAAAAATACCACCCCAAGGCAAAATCCCTGTTGGATATTGGAAGCGGTACCGGTGATTTTATAAAGTATTTAAACAAATATTATAATTGTTTTGGAACAGAACCCAATAAAAATGCCAGGAAAATTTCAATAAAAAAAGGAAATACAGTTGTTGAAAAAACAGAAGATTTGCCACTGAAAAAATTTGATGTAATTACACTTTGGCATGTTTTTGAACATTTACACAATCCAGAGGAAGAGTTAAGGAAAATAAAATCACTGCTAAGCAATGATGGGATACTTATTATTGCAGTGCCAAATTATAGGAGTTACGACGCAAAACATTACAAAGAAAATTGGGCAGCTTACGATGTACCACGACATTTATGGCATTTTGATAAAACAGCTATGGAAACACTTCTTGGCAAAGAAAATATTTTTGTAGTAAAAATCTTACCTTTGATATTTGATTCGTTTTATGTAAGCCTGCTTTCAGAAAAAATCAAATCGGATAAGAATAATTATATAAAGGCATTTATTTCGGGCTGGAAGTCCAATTGGAAGGCAAAAACTACAGGGGAATACTCGTCGTTGGTATATTTGTGTAGGAAAAGCTAAATAAAGCCTTTTAAGGCCTCTTTACATCAAAAACATATAATTTCCTTTCGGAATTTTAAACTGTAGGGAAAGAAGATAAAAATAAGCCGTTTAAAATAGCAACTGATTATTATAATTAATAATACAATAATTTATATCTATACATAATATAAAATTTATATTTTACCGAAAATCCGATTACTTTTCTATTTTTGTCCTGAACTAAATTTTAAAATAAAAATGAAAAAAATAATATTAACTGCCGTTGTTGCATTGGTTACTTTTTCATGCCAGCAGAATAAAATTGCTTTTGTTGACAATACAAAGTTGATTAATGAATATCAAGAAAAAATAGACATCGAAGCAAAATACAAAACCAAAATAGAAACATTCGATAAAAAAACGGACAGCTTATCTAAAGCTTTCCAAAGCGAAGCACAATCATTTGAATCGGAAGCAAAAAGTTTACCACAAGCAAAAGCACAAGAAAAATACAATGCGCTGCTCCAAAAAAGACAAATGATGGGTCAGCAATTACAGATGGAAGAACAACAATTGTCTCAAGAAAGCCAAAAAGAAATAGACAGCCTCATTAAAAAAGTAAGGTCCTTTGTTCAGGATTACGGCAAAAAACAAGGATATACCTTTGTTTTGGGCTCAAACGATGCTGGTAGTGTACTTTATGGTGAAGAATCTAAAGATATTACATCCGAAGTGCTTAAGGCGCTAAACGATGATTACAAGGCAAAATAGCTATAAAACTAATTCACAGGCTGAGAAAAATCTCACTTAATAAATGAAGGTGCTTATTACAAGCACCTTTTTTTGTATCTTAATCTCGATAAAAAACCTACTGCTTTAGAATTAAAAAGCCTATATATAAAAAACTAGGCGCATAAAAGAAAAATTAATAACATTTGAAATCTCACTTTGTGAGTAAATACATAAAAATTGGACTTGCAACAATTCTAGCCGTTATAGTACTAATAATGGGCGGAAACTTATTGGTTGAAAAAAAAATAAGAGATAGACTACAAGAAATAAACGGATATAACATTGAGACCGCTTCAATTGATGTAAACCTACTTACCAGAAGCGTTTCGGCAGTAGATATAGACATCGACGATACGCTTAAAAATACTTTTTCCATAAAAAAAATAGCCCTTTCAGGTATAAGCATTACAAGCTTATTTGGATCAGATTCCATTGTAATTGGAGAACTGAAAGTAGAAAATCTGGATGCATTATTACATAGAAAAAAGAGTAGAAAAAATTCAAGCAAAAAACAAAAGCAACTAATCATTAAAAAACTAGTGCTTAAAGACACGCGTTTTACATATAAAGACACTACTGAAAAAAATATAGTTAAGACAGAAAAAATAAATGGGCACGTATTTGACCTTCATATAAATCCTGCATCTGAGCATAAAAAAATCGATTATAAAAAAATTGATTTTGAGGTTGACAACATAGTGCTTCCAATGAATTACTATCAGAATTTTTTAGTCGGAAAGCTGATATTAAAAGACGATTATATAAAAACAGCATCAGTAAAAATAAAAACCATTTACGATAAAAACGAACTTCAAAAGCATTTAAAAACAGAAAGAGACTGGATTTCGCTTACAATAGATTCCTTGAATATTTATAACTATAAGCGAGCTAAACTAAATGAAAACTATACATATTCATCAGAAAAAATTGATATCATACAAGGAAACCTGGAAGTATACCGCGACAAGGGACTTCCCGACGATACCAGGTACAAACCTTTGTACAGCAAGGCATTGAGAAATTTACCTTTTGATATTGACGTACCAGAACTGAATATCTATAAAAGCAGGATAACATATGAAGAAAAAGTAAACGATAGCCCGGGAAAAATTGTGTTTACAGACGTTTCAAGTACGATAAAAAATATAAATACGCTAAAAGAAGACGGCGAAACCCTAATAGACATAGAATCTAAATTTATGGGCGATGCCGATTTTAAGCTGTTGTGGAAATTTAATATCAACAACAAAGCAGATTTCTTTACCCTTCATGGCAAAATGGAGCATTTAAATGCAGAAAAAATAAACGATTTTGTGGAACCAAATATGAACATTATTACAAGCGGTTCCATAACGAGCTTACTGTTTGATGTTGATGCAAACGAAAATAATGCAACGGGAACTTTTCAAATGAAATATGATGATTTTGTAGTAAACATAAAGAAGAAAAATAAAAATGTGGTCAACAAATTTATATCAACAATAGCAAATATTTTTGTGAAGAATACTAAAGAAGACAATGAAAAAGTAGATATAAAAGTGGAAAGAAATAAGGAAAAATCCTTTTTTAACTATTTCTGGTTATGTGTTCGCGAAGGTACCATACAAACAGTGTTGAAGTAGATTAGAATGATAAAAGGTACAAACAAAAGACTATGGGTATAATATAGACCGTAATCTTCATAGCACCATCGAAATCTTTAGCAATACGCTGTCCAATTAAAAAAATAAATAGGGTAATTAGTGATACGATACAACTTAGAACAGCAAAATAACTGCTTTTATAAATAAGGTAATTATAAATTCCTATTAAGGAAAAAATACCCGCCAAAAGTTCTAAAACAACAATAATAAATAGTGAAATAGGCAAAACTTTAACAACAAAAGTATTTTTAAAATGTGCTTTTAAAAACAAAATATTGCCCTTCCAGTCCGAGACCTTGTCCCAAGCACTAAACAAAAAAGTAATGGCAATAAAAATTAAAAGGAAAACAACGGGTAACTCTTTTGTAAATGGCATCATTATTAACGTTCTCTAATATCCTCGATCACATTTTGAATTTTTTTCTTTTCATTTGGAAAAATGCCTTGAAGCATTAAAGCTACCCCAAAAACAACCAAAATAACACTGATAATCCTTTTTATTTTAAAAATTCTCCTCGGCGTTAATTTATTTCTTAATTGTTTGGCAAGTATTATTTTAATACAATCTACAAACAAATATGTAGCCAAAATTGTGGCTAAAAAAACAAATATACGCTCATCGTTCATTTCAAGCTTGGGACCGAAAATTATAATAATACCGAGCCAAAAACCCAATACACCAACGTTGATAAAATTAAGTAAAAACCCCTTAAAAAAAAGCTTAAAATAATTTCGTCTGACTTCTATTTGGTTAATGGCATTGCGTATGTCCCTTTTATAGTCGCTTTTTGTCTTTAAAAAACTAATTATTCCGTATATAATTAAAAGTATGCCACCAAAAATAAACAATGAAGGGTCGTCTTTTATTTTATGAAGTATTTTGTTGGTACTAAAATAGGCAATGATGATAAAAAAAGAGTCGCCCATAACAACACCCAAATCAAAACTTAATGCAGCCCTAAATCCTTTTATAGCCCCTGTTTCCAAAAGAACAAAAAAAACTGGGCCTATGGTAAAGGCCAATAAAATTCCAAGTGGTATTGCAGAAAAAACATCTTCAATCATTCAACGCTAATTACATAGTTTTCAAAACATGGGTTATTATTTGCAGTTATTCAAAAATAAAAAATCATCATAATAGATGATATGTTATGATGATTTTTAAATAATTTTTCAAAATTAAATTTTAATGTTCGTTAATAGTTCCACCAACAAAAGTCTGTTTTTCAAGTACCTTAGGGTTTCCATAAACATTAATAGTCCCCCCTACTTTAACTTTGGCGTTCATATATTCTGTTGCATTTACATTGGCTGTCCCACCGGCCTTTACAACTACATTGGTTTGTTCTGTAACCAAACCTTCTCCTTTAAACTTTCCACCGGTGTTTACAGCTACTTCTTGGTTTTTGGCAGTCCCATTTAACTTAATGTTTCCTCCCGTGGTAGCGTTGGCCTCTAAGCGCTCTACGTCCAAATCTATATTGATTTCGCCCCCTTCTTGGGAATTTACTTCGATATCTACCTGAGCAATTGTTTCTTTTGATGAAATGGAGGCATTTTCATTTACATCCAGTACATCCAGAATATCTTTAGAATACAAGGCAACAAAGGTTTTGTAACCATCAAAAACCTGGCTTATTTTCATCCGTATCTTTAGTTTGCCATTTTTATTGACAATTACAACCTGATCGGAATCCTTGCCGGAAATAACAGCTCTGTTTTTATCGGCATTAATAATGGTAACAGAAACCCCATCAAAAACCTTGACTTCATGAAAATCGCCCAGTTCCTGTGTTATGTTGTCTTGTGCCGATGCAAAACAGGATGCAAAAAGCATCATTAAAATTACTATATGTTTCATTGCTCTTTTTATTTTAATTTTTTATAAAGGTAAATGAGATATTTCATTAATAAGAAATGGAAATGATAAAAATTGTTAATATTGATTTGATTATGAATATTCAAAAACTAACTTTCAATTTTCTTTCCCGTAAGCACAAAGTCCAAATGCCTTTTGACCAAATCTGTACTTTTAAGCTTAACAAAAACTTCGTCTCCCAACTGGTACATGTTCTTGGTAACCTCGCCAACCAAAGCATATTGCGATTCATCAAAAACATAATAATCGTCTTTGATATCGCGTATCCTCACCATGCCTTCACATTTATTGTCGATAATTTCAACATAAATCCCCCATTCGGTAACCCCGGAAATGACTCCTAAAAACTCTTCATCGTAACGATCTTCCATAAATTTTATCTGCATGTATTTTATGGAATCCCGTTCTGCACTGGTTGCCAGATACTCCATATTTGAAGAATGCTTACATTTTTGTTCATACTTTTCATCGTTTACGGAAGCTCCACCGTCTAGATAATGTTGCAACAACCTATGTACCATTACATCTGGATATCTTCTAATTGGCGACGTAAAATGTGTGTAATAATCAAAAGCGAGCCCATAATGGCCAATATTATCTGTAGTATAAACGGCCTTGCTCATGGTGCGTATGGTTAAGGTATCTACCATGTTTTGCTCTTTGGTCCCCTGCACTTCTTCCAATAAATTATTTAAAGAGCTTGTAATGGTTTTTTTGCTCTTCATGTTTATCCTATACCCAAATCTTGATATAATGCCCTGTAACTGCATTAATTTTTCGTTGTCGGGCTCATCATGGACCCTGTAAACAAATGTTTTCTTTTGCTTACCAATAAATTCTGCTACCTTTTTATTGGCAAGCAACATGAATTCTTCAATAAGCTTATTGGCATCTTTGGCGGTTTTAAAATATACACCAATAGGTTCGCTTTTTTCATTTAATTGAAATTTTACTTCCACCTTGTCAAAAGAAATAGCACCGGAAGCCAAGCGTCTGGAACGCATGGTTTTGGCCATGGTGTCCAGCGTAAGAATTGCATCTGCAATGTGCTGTTCTACTTCATAGGCTTCTCCGGTTAAAGAAATATCCGCAGGAACCCTATTGCTGTTGGTCTCAATAATAGACTGCGCTTCTTCATAAGCAAAACGCCTGTCGGAATAGGTAACTGTCCTGCCAAACCATTGGTCGAGTACCTGTGCACTTTTGTTCATTTTAAAAACTGCGGAGAATGTATATTTTTCTTCGTTCGGCCTCAGCGAACATGCATTATTGGATAGGATTTCCGGCAACATTGGTACCACCCTGTCTACTAAATAAACAGAAGTTGCCCTATTGTATGCTTCTTCTTCCAGGATGGAATCGGGTGTTACGTAATGAGATACGTCGGCAATATGGATACCTACCTCGAAATTTCCATCTTCTAAGATTCTAAACGACAATGCATCGTCAAAATCTTTTGCATCTTTTGGATCGATGGTAAATGTTGGTACTTCCCTCATATCCCTTCGTTTGGAAATTTCATCTTCTGTAATGGAAGTATCCAGTTTATTGGCGTAAAATTCTACTTCATCGGGAAAACTATAAGGCAGACCATACTCGGCCAGGATAGCATGTATTTCCGTATCGTGCTCGCCCGGTTTACCAAGTACCTCAATAATTTTTCCGTAAGGAGAATCTGCATTTGTAGGCCAATCCTGAATTTCAACAATTACTTTATCACCATCTTCTGCATCACCGGTCTTGTTTTTAGGAACAAAAATATCGGTATACATTTTAAAATCGGTTGGGTTAACAAAGGCAAAATTTTTCTGCATCTGTACAATTCCCACAAAAGAGGTCCGTTTCCTTTCCAGTATTTTGGTAATCTCCCCTTCCAGTTTTTTTCCTTTCTTTCTCCTTGGAAAAACATACACCTCTACAATATCGCCGTGAAGGGCTTTGTTAAGCAAATTATAAGGTACAAAAACATCGGTATCCAAATCATCACAAACAACATAGGCGTTGTTTCTTCCAGTCATGTCTACAACACCTTCGTAATAATTTTGTGATGGTATTGCCTTGTATTTACCGCGTTCTACTTCTTCTATTCTTCCTTTTTGTTTGAGCTGGCCCAACCTTTTTATCAATAAATTTCTAGCACTGGTATCATTAATATCAATTTTTGCAGCTATTTGTTTATAGTTAAAACTCTGGTCCCTATTACTTTCAAGTACAGTAAAGATCCCTTTTGTAATTTCATTTTTCTTTTGTTTTTGAGCTCTTTTTTTTCTTTTCGTCATATAATTTAATTCTTCAAGTAAAGTACGAATTATTATACTAGTACTCTAATTATTTTTAAAAGTTAAAATTTTATTAAAATTGATGTAACAATTTTATTTTTGCAGCGTCTCTTATATTAGACACTTATCTAAATTGCATTGAAAAAGTTTTATAAAATATTAATCTTCTTTATTCTTGTTTTTTTGGCAGGCGTAATTTCTTTTGCTGGTTATATAGATTATTCTTTAGAAAGGAAAGAACACCAAAAAACCGTAAACTGCATAGAAAAAAACAGCAAGAAATATCATTCTCTCAAGACATTAATCTTCTTTTAAAAGAAAATTATCCCTATTTTAGTATACGCTCCGTTTGTAAATTAAAGGCATAAAAATTGCTTTATTTTAAAAGGAAAAAGTATTACCAATTGCATTTGTATGAAGAATTTTATCTTAGTAGCAACATATACGTATCCACATGAATATCTCGTTTTAAAATTTTTGCTGAACGAAGAAGAAATCCCTTTTTTCCTGGAAAACGAAACCATGATTGCTATTTCGCCGTTCTATTCTAATGCTTTGGGGGGAATAAAGCTATATGTGCACAAAGATTATGTTACTTACGTAAAAGAACTGATTCAGAAACTTGATACTCCAAACAACGACTTAAAAATAGTTTAAGCTGTTTTTATCGGTACAAAGTTAATCAACCAAATAATAGCTAAGACAAAAATTTTAAAAATCTTAAGAGTTATTAACTTTATAAACATATATATCTTTTTCCTTTTTTAAAATTTAAATAAAAATGGTGGTTATTATAGGGTGTTTATTTGTACAAAAACTTTTTTGGCAAACGTTTGCGAGTAATAGTTATCTTAACTTATACATAGATATTAACAAGGGTTCTAATTTTAAAGCACTGAAAAAGAATAATTTTTTGTTTTTTCTCAACAATTGTCAACAACCCAACTAACATAATTTTTTAATAATTAATTATATAAATTGATGTTAATAAGTGTTGAAAAACAGTTGATAAAATGTAGATTAAAAAGAAAAGTTTCCATTTGTATAATTAAGATTTTTTTACAAATTGAAAGTGTTTATTAGAAAAGCAAATAAATTTAATAGAATTAAATAAATAAATATCAACAAAACATATTATATTATAATTAATTGATAATTAAGTATTTGTAAAATTAAATTAACATTGCTGTTTATAAACTAAAAAAATACGAATTACTACCTTTGTTGTTCACTAATATACAAAAGGATGAAAATAGCCATAGGAAACGATCACGCCGGAACCGAATATAAGTTTGCTGTTGTTGAATTGCTTCAAAAAAAAGGGATTGAAACCGTAAACTACGGGACTGATGAAAACAGCAGTGTGGATTACCCGGATTTTGTGCATCCGGTGGCAAAAGATGTAAACGAAGAAAAAGTAGATTTTGGAATTTTGATATGCGGTAGCGGAAACGGCGTAGCCATGACCGCCAACAAATATAAAAATGTTCGTGCAGGATTATGTTGGACCAAAGAAATAGTTAGTTTGATAAAAGCACATAACAATGCTAATATTTTATGCATTCCGGCCCGCTTTACTGCAATTCCTCAAGTGCTGGAAATGGTAGAAACTTTTTTAGACACGGCTTTCGAAGGTGGCAGGCACCAAAATAGAATAAATAAAATATCCTTACACTGCTAGCATTATGGGCCATATGCACCCGCATACACATTCCCACACACCGTTAAAGGGGAGAAATCTATTTATTTCTATAGTATTAAACATTATTATAACCGTTTCTCAGGTTGTTGGTGGTATAATTTCGGGAAGTTTGGCTTTACTGTCCGATGCCCTGCACAATTTTACCGATGTGGTTTCTTTGGTAATAAGTTATGTGGCAAATAGGCTTACGGGTAAAAAAGCATCTACAAACAGGACTTTTGGTTATAAGCGCGCAGAGATTATTGCAGCTTTTGTAAATTCGGTCACGCTTATTGTTATTGCTATTTTATTGATAATTGAAGCTGTAAAACGGTTTTTTCATCCACAGACCATTCAATCGGATCTTGTTATTTGGTTGTCTATTTTAGGGATTGTCGCCAATGGTTTTAGTGTTTTGTTATTAAAAAAAGACGCTAAACGGAACATTAACATGAAATCGGCTTATTTGCACTTGCTTACGGATATGTTGGCAAGCATAGCCGTATTGATAGGCGGATTATTGATGAAGTTTTATAAAATATACTGGATAGATAGCGTTTTAACATTCTCCATTGCCGTTTATTTAATTTTTGTTGGATTTGATTTGCTACTAACTTCCACCAAAATGCTCATGCTTTTTACCCCAGATCATATAGATATAAAAGATTTGATACGGGAAGTACATAAAGTACCAAATGTTAATAAATTGCACCATATACACGTATGGTGGTTAAACGACGACGAACTGCACTTAGAAGCACATTTAGACTTTAAAGAAGATGTTACACTTACCCGGTTTAATGAAATTTTAGAGGAAATAGAAACTATTTTAAAAGCTAAATTTGGTATAAACCATGTAAATATCCAACCGGAATACAACAAGGAAGATCCAAAAGACTTCATTGTACAAGACTAAAAAGTATATAAAATGCTGGAAATAGAAGTAAAACCGTACAATGTATTGACCAAAGAAGAACTTTATGAACTGCTACAACTTAGAAGCGAAGTTTTTGTTGTAGAACAAAACTGTGTGTACCAAGATGTAGATTATAAAGACCAAAAAGCATTGCATGTATTGGGCAAAAAAGGAAATAAACTAGTTGCGTATACCCGAATTTTTAATGCCGGCGAATATTTTAAAAACCCCAGCATTGGTAGGGTCGTTGTAAAAAAAGAGGAACGAAAATTCGGTTATGGTCACAACATAGTTCAAGCTTCAATAGAAGCAATTACAACTAAATTCAATCACCTTCCAATAGAAATATCTGCTCAGTGTTACTTAATCAAGTTCTATAAAACACATGGATTCGAGCAGCTGGGGGAAGAATATTTAGAAGATGGCATTCCGCATGTAAAAATGATCAGGAATTAATCTTGATCATTTTTTTATCCATATTTAAATCGTCAAGCATGGAATTGGTAAACTTATAATGCCCTTTGGTCGTTATAATTTTAAATCTATAAGATTTCATCTTACTCAATACATCCAAAAACATCCATTTCGATTTTAATAAGTGTGGTTTTTCTGATTTTACACTGATTTCAAAAAAATGTTTAATGCCTTTTTTATCAGCCACGATATCCGGGGTAATGGTTACCTCACTCCCCTTTTTAATAAATGATTTTGGTGTATCGTATCCTTCAAGATCCGCTTTAATATTGTTAAAACCCCTGTTCTCTAAATAATTAACCGATCTGCTTAAAAACTCTGTATAATTTGCTTTGTCCGTACTTATCATAAGGTTAATATACTAAAATTAATATAAATATCAAATAATCAAGTAGTTAAATATTGTTAACGCATATTTATCTAGTTTTAGAAATACCTAACTTTAGGTGTAAATTTTAAAAATTATGATTGCACAAATAAAAACATTCGATACGAATGTACTTGCCATTGAAGTTTTTGATGGCTTTACCGAAGAAGACGAAAAAATATGTCAGAAATTGTTTAATGAAAAGATAGATGAAGGATTTAAAAAAGTAAACGTGCTCATTAAACTGGATGAAGCAAAAATGTCTCAAAGTAGCACCAAAGCTTTTTTTGAAGATATGGTATGGGCGCTAAGAAACTATAAAAAAATGGGACATATCGCCATTGTTGCCCATTCTAATGTAATAAAAGCATTGGTGCCCATAGACAACCTGTTTTTTAAGCGTGCTGGCGAAGGAAGCTACGAACGCTATTTTGACGTATCGCAACTAGAAGAAGCTTTTATGTTTGTAAATTCCTCCGTTTAAATAGGTGTGGCGGTCGGTTTAGTATTTTTGTAGCAACCCGGCTTCTTTTAAACTATCTTTTATGGTTTCCAACACCATTTTATATGTTTTCCGCCGGTAAAAAAGCAGGTAGCCAAAAGTTAAAAACCAATTTCCCGAAATGCTCCTTACCAACATTTTTAGGCGCTTTTTAATGGGTTTTCTATAAAGATGCTCAAATGTATGCAAATCTATTTTTGGGTATTGCGGATATTCAATTACGGCATCGGTACCATAGGTTTCAAAATCGAATTGGGTATTAAAGGCCTTTGTAACTTTCATGTCCGGGATAATGGGGAAAAACTTTTTTCCGGAGTTGCCCTGAGCCGGGATAGTATACAAAAACCTATCCATGCTTTCCGGACTCATAGTGACGCCCAGGCGCTTCTCTATGTTTTCTTCTTTTACCGAAAAATGATACCGTAAAAAATCTTGGCAATTTTTTCTTCCGAGTTCAAAATCGTGCTTCCGAAGGGAATCGTCCATAAAACCAGCAAAACCACTTATGGGCGAAGATGCCAAATGGTGTTGTTCCCTAACTGCTGCTCCGTTAATAATGGTCTTTCTGCTCGGGGCCACTAAAAATTTGGTCCGGTCGCTTAAAGACAATGCATCTAAAATACCATCCTGGTTAAACATTACCTGGTTTCTCAATGCCTTGAACATGCCCTTGGCAACATTTAAAATATCGCGGTCGGGATTAAACAACGAAGGACTATTGTCTTGATTGGGAAAGGGATCTATCATTACAATGGCATAATTATCGTTTTTCTGTAGGTTTTTGTTCTTTTCGTTCAAAACTTTTATCCCAATACCATAAGGTTCGTTATTTATAAGTCCGCCATCAATGGAATTGAATTTATAACTTTCTTCGTTGTCTAAAATTAACGGGGTTATTCCTTTTCTTCTTCCAAAGAGGTATTTTGGGTAACGTTCAATATATTTTTTGGATATTTCTATTTCCCTGGACTTTAGCCCAATGGGGAATGCAGCGGTACTTAACGTGGCATCTCTTAAATAATGAATATCCTGAGTCTCTTTTAAATCCAACACATAATACAACGAATTTTCATCGGCAGGAACTCCCCGCGAAAACAATTCGTTTTTAACCTTATACCTAAAAAAGCCTCCGTGGTTGGTAATAATATTGGCAGCATTGGTTTGACTGTTCCCGCTAAAATCGACCTTAAAATTGAGTCCGCGCAAATTGGTAGTTGTCAGGATAAGGTCGATATCTTTAGAAACAAACGGCGGATAATGTACCGTTTCGTTAATATGCAAGGCATTGTCGGCAATTTTTTCTATTGCAATGCTGTTCAATAGCGATTGCGGTAATTTGTTTTTATCAAGGTCTTGGGTATCCAAAAGCTTTTCTAAAGTTTTTCCCGTATCGTCATCGGCCATTTTTACCCAACATTTATAAAAAAGGTTGTTTTCTCCTTTAGGGTTAAATCTGTTTACGGCCCTGTGTTTTTTAGACAATAAGCTCATAAGGGACAGCGTGCCTGTTATGCCCCCTGCCGAAGCACCGCTAACAACATCTATAATAACATCGTGCATCGGGATGCTCTGGTCGTATTCGGGATGATCGCTGCCAAGGGCCTTATTTTTATCTTTTGCTTGTTGCCAAAGCTGCAAAGTTTCAATTAAATAATCCAGTACCCCTGCGGTATAGGATCCGGCAGAAACCGCTCCTGCCATTGTTAGACAAAGTTTAAATGATTTGGGCATAATCTCGTTGGTTTTTCTTCCCATAAAATTAAGGGGAATTATTAAAAATCTCTTAAGGCGGAGCAAAAACTCTAAAAAATATCACAATTTGCAGTGAAACTTCTGTTAAAGCACATTATACAAGTATAGAAAAGAAGTACATTTCGCCTTGCTAATACACTTTTACATGTGATAAATTTACCCAACAGACTCCTTTTTTTCCTTCTATTTTTTATAGGTCATGCGCCACTTTTTTCTCAGGAAGCAAAAACAATTAAACTCTTTGTTTATAAAGACAATAAGGCTATTGAAAAATTTGGCGTTGCCAATATTACTACCAAGGAAGAAGGAAAATATATAGATGGTTACCATGTAATTAATGCTTCTGTTGGGGATGAATTGTTTATAGCTTCGGATGATTTTAAAAATTTTTACAAACTGGTGACCACGGAAGATACCGTTGAGGGGAAAATAGAAATTTATACCAAAGACGGAATTATTCAACTAGAGGAAGTGGTACTTACCGAAAAAAAGTTGTCTTATGGAACCTTTACGGAATATGCCCCAAAAATTTATACTCCTGCGGAAAGGCAATTGCGAACGGCATCAAAAGTTTTTGGCGGTGGTGGGATAGGTTTCGACCCGGTTATAAACTTAATAAGCGGAAGAACCAAAAAACTTAAAAAGCGTCTCAAAGCCGAAACCAAAAACAATATTGTAGAATTTCTGGAAGACAACTACAAAGACTATATTTTAAACGACTTGGAGCTCCCCAGGGAACAATTAGGCCTTTTTTGCTATTTTGTTTCAGATAAAAACAAAGGAATACATAAAATATCCGAACGTAAACGGGTGGAGTTTTTATTAAAAAGATTGTACTTGGAATTTGTAAAAGACCCCGCAGATGACTAACCGATAATTTTTATGGCCAGCACCAAAACAAATTACAAAACACCACTCTTTGCCTTTTTATTTTTAGGTATTTTTCCCTTGTTTTCACAAAAAAACAAAGAATTAAAAATATTTATCTACGAAAACGACAGGGCTATTCAAACCTTTGGAGTTGCCAATATTGCCACCAAGGAAGAAGGAAAACATATAGGCGGTTATTACGTAATAAATGCTTTTGTTGGCGACCAGCTTTTTTTTGCTTGAAAATGCTTTCGTAGGCGTATTTTTATGGAAGATATTGAAAAGGGCAAAATAGAACTGTCTATTAAAAACCCCATTCATGCTGGTTTTGTTACTGATGGTTTCCCAGGCTTATAAAAAGGCCTTTTCGGGCCTTGTTTCGGGAAAACCTTCGTTGGGCTCGCCCATAACGCCGTACATAAATTCTGGAGCTATATATTTCTGATAGTTATGGGAAACTTTTTTCTTGAGATGATATAATATGTACACCCGCAAGAATTAAAAAAACACAAAATTTTTATACACTTGGGCGGTAGTTTTGGTTATTGGTTAGGGTTGTTATGATATTTTAGTTTAGGATGTTATTTTAAAATGCTTTTATATTTATTATTGTCTTTAAGTACATCTTTTGCTGCCTTTATGGCTTCGTCGTTTTGTAAATAATAATCGTATAGGCCATCCCGGTAAAAGTAGCGTACAATCAATTCATCTTCAATATTTTTGCTTATGCTTTGCCGATATTCGTCCAATGAAGCCAATTTACTTTTCTCGATATCGCTCATTAATTTCTGGTAATCGTCTTTTACAGAAGCCCCAAATTCTTCTATTTCGTCGCTTTCTATTACTTTTTTTAGTGCTTTTTCGGTTTTGGTTTCATAGTTAAAGCCACTTTGGGTCACATAATTTTTAAAATTCTGATAATCGCTTTCAGAAAAATTAAAATCGGTCAGGTTTTTAATATCGTGGCCGTAGTAATACTTGGTGGCATAATCAAAAACCACATTGTTTTCCAGAAGCGCATTGGTAATGCTGTTATTTTTTAAGTGCGGTATTTCAATATCGGGCATTACCCCGCCGCTGTCGTATACTTTTCTGCCGTTTCTGGTTTTAAACTCGTTAAAATTCTTTTTTACAATGGCTTGACCGTTTTCGTCGCGGTTCCAATAATCCATGGACTGGATACAACGACCGCTCGGGGTGTAATATCTGGAAATGGTTACTTTAAGCTGCGTTCCGTAATTAAGGCGGATAGGCCGTTGTACAAGTCCTTTACCAAAGCTTCGTGCACCAACCACCACGGCACGGTCTAGGTCCTGTAAAGCACCGCTTACAATTTCACTGGCAGAAGCACTCCTTCCGTTGATGAGGATTACCAATGGAATTTCGGTATCTACCGGGTTTTTTCGGGTGAAATATTGTTGGTTGAATTTTTTTACTTTTGATTTTGTGCTTACAATGAGCTCTTTTTTGGGAACGAACAAATTGCAAACATTAATAGCCTCTGTTAGGAGTCCGCCGGGATTTCCACGGAGGTCCAAAACAATTTTTTTGGCCCCCTGCCCTTTTAGGTCCTCCAGGGCATTTTCGGTTTGTTTGGAAGCTTTGCTGTTGAATTTAGAAAGCACGATATATCCGGTCTCGGGATTTATCATTTTATAATACGGAACGGCATCAATTTCAATTTCTTCCCTTGAAACCGATGTGGTCATGGTTTTTCCCTGCCGTAAATAGGTAATTTCCACATTGCTTTTGGTAGCGCCTTTTAACAGTTCGGTGGCATCGTCCTTAAAATCGGACACGTTGATATCTCCAATTTTAATGATTTCATCGCCTGCCTTTAAGCCCGCTTTATCTGCCGGATAACCTTTATAGGGTTCTATAATGAGCAACTTGTCGTGATAGCTTTTCACCACGGCGCCAATACCGGAGTATTCGCCTGCATTGCTTATTTTAAAGCCTTCTACGTCCTGTTCGTTCATAAACCGGGTGTAGGGGTCCAAATCTTCCAGCATGCTTTTAATGGCCGTGTCCATCAGTTCTGCAGGATTGGTTTCGTCCACATAATTCATGTTTAATTCTTTAAACATGGTGGTGAATATCTCTACCTGCTTGGCGATTTCAAAAAAATCGTTTTTAAAACCTGTTCCAATCAACAGTACAACAATGGCCAGTGCGGGGATAATGATTTTCTTCTTCATGATTTCCTGAAAATTCTTTCTTTAACGAATATAATAATAGTGATTCATCCGTTTAAACCAAAAAAGTTTAAATGAGTTCTTCTGTAAAAATAATGAAATTGAAAGAATAAAGAGACTTATTCCTTAATATGCGCGTCAAACTTTTCATGGAGTTTTTGCAGGATACTGTTTAATTTTTTAAAGGAGGGAATTTCTTTTCCGGTATACAAAAGCATGAAAAGGTATGGGTTTTCGCCTGTGCTTTGTATGAATAAATGTTTGTTTAACCGGTATGCTTCACGGACGAGCCTTTTTATCCGGTTTCTGTCGACTGCTTTTTTAAAGGAACGTTTGGATACGGAAACGGCGGCTTTAAGTTTAGCGCCTTCTGTCTCTTGAGCTCTCATATAAATGAGCCTAAGCGGGTATTTTGACACAGAACTTCCTTCTGAAAACAATGTTCCGATGAGGATTTTATTTTTTAGTCTTTCTTCTTTTGAAAAAGATCGGTCCATTTTTAATGATGAAATTGAGTGTACCAATTTTTGGAAACCTTAAGTAGGCTTTTGCAGTTAAAAACTGCAAAATTATGTCAGTCTGAGCTTGTCGGAGGCTTTTCTCTTCAGGTCAATGAACCCCGACAGCCCGCCTGAACTTTTGGACAGGGCCCAGACTGACAGTTATTTATATACTATTCCGGTTGATAGGTATTGTTGCTTCTATCAATATCGGCCATTAATCCCGAAGGGTCTATTACAATAGCTTTAATATCGCTTGTAGCGGCATCAATTGTAAAATTATGGGTTGGGAAAGCCCACGGCCAGTCGGGTAACACAGTTCTTTTTACTTCAAATGGGTTGCTTTTTTCACCATACATCATCCGTAAAGGCGCATAGAAATATTCCATGGTCCCATCGTTATAAAACACCATTACGTCCACCGGCATGGGCATTAACCCGATGCGTTCCATTTCAACCGTGGTCTTACCGTTTTCTTCAGAAACGTTTTTAATACCATAATCAATGGTATTGGTAGTTTCTGTCCAGTCGGTTAGATACCATTGAAGCTCCATTCCCGAAACTTTTTCTGCGGTTCTTTTTATATCGTTTGGCGTTGGATGCTTAAACTTAAAGTCTTCATAATATTTATGAAGCGTTTCCATTAATTTATCTTGCCCGATAACGTAACCGAGTTGCGAAAGAAATATACAGCCTTTACTGTATGCGGCAATGGAATAAGCTGCATTGATGTCGTAACGGTCGCCATGTGTGGTAAGCGGCTGTTCCTTTCCCGAATTGACTATATATTGATAGCCTTTGTATGCATTTTCAAAAGGGTTGGCCTTGTTGTCGCCCGATATTTTATTTTCTGCCAAGGTTGAAATAAAGGTGGTAAAACCTTCGTCCATCCAGGGATGTTCAGATTCGTTGGTGCCCAATAATTGTTGGAACCAAGAATGGGCAAACTCATGTGCTGTAGTCCCTAAAAGGCTCCCGTATTTTTTTCCTCCGGTAATAAGGGTACACATGGCATATTCCATTCCACCGTCCCCGCCTTGGATCACAGAATATTGTTCCCATGGGTACGGACCGATGTTTTTGTTGTAAAATTCAAGGAGTTCGGCTGTTTTTGGTTGAATTTTTTTCCAGTTATCAACCACTTCCGGGTCGTTTTTAAATAAAAAGTGAAGCGTGACCCCGCTCGGTGTTTCCAACTTGTCGTGAATGTATTCAGGATCGGCAGCCCAAGCAAAATCGTGCACATCGTGTGCTTTGAAGTTCCATGTAATGGTCTTGCCTTTATGCTTTTTTACTTTAGTTCCTTCATCTTCGTACCCATACCCTATTTCGTTTGCATTTTGAAGCACGCCAGTTCCGCCTAGTAGGTACGATTTGTCAATGGTAATGTTCACATCAAAATCACCCCAAACACCGTGAAACTCCCTGGCGATGTACGGATCGGCATGCCAGCCCTCAAAATCGTATTCGGCCATTTTTGGGTACCATTGGGTCATGGAAAGTGCTACCCCGTCTTTATTGTTCCTTCCCGAACGCCTTATCTGTACAGGCACCTGCCCCTTAAATTCCATATCAAAAGTAACAGTTTCCCCGGGGGCAATGGGATTATTTAGATTGACTACCAAAATAGTGCCTTCTTCATTAAAATCTACTTCGCTGCCATCTTGTTTTAATGAAGTTGCATGCAAATACCCAATTTCATCCGGAGCCAATTTGGCAATACGGCTTTCATATTCCGGATTTTCCTTGGTTCCGAGGTTGTTGACCATACGTCTGTCCGGATCTTGAATATTTTGCAGGCGGATGTCCATTTCGCTCCCGGGCTGAAAAGCATTGAAAAACAAATGATAAAATACTTTGGTTAGCGATTCCGGGGAGTTATTGGTATACTTTAATTTTTGCGTTCCGGTATATTGAAACGTTTTTACATCCATGTTCACGTCCATTTTATAGTCAACGTGCTGTTGCCAATAAGCGGGGTTATTTGGTTGTTCTGTGGTTGGTACGGTTCGAGGATCAGAATTTGTCATGGCCCATGCCTGTGTGCACAGCGCTATGCTAAATCCTAATACGGTAAATAGTGTTCGCTTCATTTGTTTGAGTTTAGTTTATTTTTTATAAAAGATGCCAAGGAGCCCTGAACGGATTCTTTCGAGCAGGGCTCAGACTGACATATTGGATTATAATTTTACTTTCCCGGCATTTACCTTATCGGCTAAAATCATGGCATTGTACAGGTTAACCATTTTGCCCGATTTTGAAGCCTCGGCAAACGGTTTTTTGTAATTGGGGTTTCCTCCAAGAATTACGTTTGCCGTGGATGTCAATCCCGATTGCATAATTATTTTTTTCACCTCCCCGGCTTTTAGTTTGGGGAAATATGCCCTAATTAATGCGGCAACCCCAGCAACCGCTGGAGCGGCCATGGAGGTTCCCTGTAAAAATTCATATCCGTTATTGGGCGTGGTAGACCATATTTTGGTTCCGGGTGCAAAAACATCGACATTGTCTTTGCCGTAATTTGAGAACGTAGCTACCATTTCGGGGCCATATTCGTAGTTTAGTGCACCAACGGTCAGGAAATTATCGGCAATTTCTGCGGTGTTGTTTTCATTATCGTTTGGATAGACATTGTTTTCATCTAAATCCAACGATTCGTTTCCGGCGGCCTTAACAATTAACACGTCTTTTGATGCGGCATACTTTATGGCGTCCCAAACCCATTGTTTGTGTGGCGAATAGTATTTTCCAAAGCTTCCGTTTATTACTTTTGCACCGTTATCTACAGCATAGCGAATGGCCAGGGCCACGTCTTTATCGTACTCGTCTCCATTGGGAACGGTTCTTACAGGCATAATTTTTACATGGTCTGCTACCCCGTCCATGCCAATTCCGTTATTGCGCTGAGCGGCAATTATACCAGCTACGTGTGTACCGTGTTTTGCATGCTCTCTATCCCCAATTACATTGTTATCTCCATAATCGGTATCGGTAATATCATCTGGATCGTCGCCTACAATGGACCTTCCGTCGAAATCTTTGTTTAGATTGTAGTTTAACTGGTCTGTAAAATATTCAATTCCTTCTTTCAGTTCTTTTTTAAGATCTGCTACAGAATCTTCATAGGCAAACATTTGTGTCATGGCCCCTGTAGCAGCTTGAGCCTCGGGAGTAGAGGGCTTGTATGCTTTTAAGTCTTCAAGTGTATAATCTTCCTTGCCCAATTCTTTTTGCAGTAATTCGTCGGCTTGTGTTACCGATTGAAGAATTTGCTCGTACCTTGTTTTATTTTGAAGAGCCTCGTTGTATTTTTCGTCATATTCGGCTTTGGCCCGTTGGTAATCGTCAGAGCCATCATCGCCTTTGTTTATAATCCTAACCAGTTCCAGTTGTTCATTATTTGCTTTTCCCAAAAAGTTCCATCCATGAACGTCGTCTACAAAACCGTTTTTATCGTCGTCAATGCCATTTCCGGCAATTTCATCTTCATTGGTCCAGATAACATTTTTCAGGTCTTCATGTTCAATATCGATCCCAGAGTCCAAAACCCCAACAATTACAGTGGTTGGCCGTAGTTCTTTTATGGCATTAAAAATATCTGTATAGGCTTTGTCAACACTCATGCCCGGAATGGTATCGGCAGGGAGGTCGTCGTGGCTCCAGTGTTTAAGCTGTGTATCGGTCAAGGGGCTTACCTTTAATGCAACACTATCTATATTTTCTTCCGGGGTTAACAAGATGTTGGTAGATCCACACCCTGCCAATAAAGTAGTTGCAATAGCACCAGCAACCATAGATTTTTTAATAGTCATTGTTTTCGTTTTAATTAAATAATTCTTTAAATGAGAAAGTGTCTTTAAGCCGAACGCCTTTCCCTGTTTGTTGAAGTGTACATACTTCGTTATGTGCATCGTGTTCCAGCAATAAGTAAAAATTATTGGTTACGGCATGGTCTAAAAAGGTTTTCTTTTCTTCCAGCGTAAGGAGGGGCCGCGTGTCGTACCCCATTACGAAAGGAAGCGGTATATGGCCTACGGTTGGTAGCAGATCGGCCATGAAAACCAGTGTTTTCCCTTTGTATTGTATGTGGGGGATCATTTGTTTGTCTGTATGGCCATTTACATACAGCACATCAAAGCCGAGTTCAGCGTTTTTTAAAAAACCATTATCTGGAACGGGCAAGAAACTTAATTGTCCGCTTTCTTGAATTGGGAAAATATTTTCTTTTAAAAAAGAGGCTTTTTCACGGTCGTTGGGTTTGGTTGCCCATTCCCAGTGGTCTTTATTGCTCCAAAAGCGTGCATTTTTAAACGCGGGTTCGTAAATTCCCTTTTCTTTGTTTAACAGAATGCTACCGCCACAATGGTCGAAATGCAAGTGGGTTAAAAAAACATCGGTAATGTCGTCCCTATGGAAACCGTGGTTTCGTAAAGATTTATCTAGGTTGTCGTCTCCCCATAAATAGTAATACCCAAAAAATTTATCAGACTGTTTGTTGCCAAGACCGGTATCGATAAGTATTAACCGATTGCCATCTTCTATTAACAAAGACCTGGCGGCTATATCAATCATATTATTGGGGTCGGCAGGATTGGTCCTGTTCCAAATAGATTTGGGAACAACACCAAACATGGCACCGCCATCTAATTTGAAGTTTCCTGTTTCAATTGTGTATAACTTCATGAAATTTGTTAAGATTACAACGCATCGCAAATTAAGAAAAGGGAATAACATTCAATAATAAAGGCTTGCATTATTAAATGTTTTTTAACATTTTTATAGTATATTGACCTTATATTCGTTATTCAATCAAAAAAATATGTTAGAACTAGCTGGAATTGTAATTTTGGGCATCTTGGCTCAATGGGTAGCATGGAGATTAAAAATACCTGCTATTCTACCACTTATTTTAATAGGTATTTTTGTAGGACCTATTTCAACCCTCTATACAGACGATGGAACCAAATTAATTGAACCGATATGGAATCCGCAGTTAGATAAAGGACTGTTTCCGGGAGAGGGCTTGTTTCATTTTGTTTCTTTAGCCATTAGCGTCATCCTTTTTGAAGGGGGGTTAACACTCAAAAGAAACGAAGTTTTAAATGTAGGGCCTGTAATTATAAAACTCATTACTATTGGTAGTGTCGTAACTTTTTTATGTTCGGGTTTTGTGGCTCATTTTATATTTGATTTAAGTTGGTCGGTTTCTTTTTTGTTTGCTGCTTTAATTATTGTTACCGGGCCTACGGTGATTACGCCTATTTTAAGAAATATACCTTTAAAAAAGGATATTTCGGCAGTATTGAGGTGGGAAGGGATATTGATCGATCCTATTGGTGCCGTGGCCGCCGTATTGGTATTTGAATTTATATCGATTGGAAAAGGCTCTGAGTATACGCAACAGGCTTTAATAGAGTTTGGAAAAACAGTGGTTGTTGGTTTTTCCATTGGCTTTTCTTTTGCCTATGCACTGTATTTTGCCATAAAAAAGAACGCTATTCCGCATTTTTTAATGAACGTGGTTTCATTATCTTTTGTAATAGGCGTTTATGCCCTATCCGAGCAGTTTGCTCACGAATCCGGGCTATTGTCAGTTGTGGTAATGGGGATGGTTTTAGGGAACATAGACTTGCCAAACCTTAAAGAATTACTGTATTTTAAAGAATCGTTAAGCGTCCTATTGGTATCCATCCTTTTTATTTTGTTGGCAGCCAATATCGACATGCAGGACTTGTATTTAATTTACAATTGGAACACAGTTATTTTGTTTGCTTGTGTGGTATTTTTAATACGGCCGCTTTGTGTTTTTCTCAGCACCATAAAATCAGGACTAAAACTAAACGAAAAAATATTTATTAGCTGGGTAGGGCCCCGCGGTATTGTGGCAGCAGGTATTGCGTCGCTTTTTGGAACACGTTTGGCTTTGGAAGGCGAGCCAGGAGCAGAATACATAACACCGTTGGTATTTATGATCGTGCTGGGAACCGTACTTTTAAATGCAACCACCGCACGGTTATTTGCTAAAATATCGGGCGTATTCTTGAAAGAGTCGAGCGGAATATTAATTGTAGGGGCTTCAAACGTTTCGAGAATTATTGCGAAATATTTACAAAAAAGCGAACGGCACGTGGTACTTATCGATAGTAATAAAGAGAATATTGAAAGGGCAAAGGCAATGGACCTGGATGCCGAGGAAGCCAATATTTTTTCTGATGACCTTGCCAATAACATCGAACTAAACGACATTGGGTATTTAATGGCGCTTACGGCCAGTGAAGAAGTAAACAAACACGCCATAGAGCGGTTTAAAAATCAATTGGGGGAAAATGGTGCCTTTAGGTTGATTACCCCTGAGGAAATGAAATCGGATACCATTGACAGTGAATTGTTGTTCTCTAAAAAAGACGATTATATCAACTTAAGTGAAGTGGCACGCGATTACCCTAAAATAAACGAAATACCAATAGCTTCAAAAGAGCAGTTCATTAAAGAAATAGAAAAGCTCAATAATGAAAAAGATGCCATTCCTATTTTTATAAAAGACAATGAGGAGGAATTGCACATTATCGCTTCGTATGTAAAAGAAATGGAGATCGAAGAAGGCAATCAATTGGTATATCTGGGAAAACCCATGGACGTAATGGATGTAAAGAACAATAAAAACGAAAAGGAAGAAGATAAAGTTACCGAAAATGAAAATCAATAAAATAACAGCAAACACCTTTTTACAATTGGGGGTCCTTTTATCCTTGGTCTTGTTGTTGACCGGTTGCGACCAAACACGACTGAAAAACAAAGGCAACCAACTTTTTGGCAAAAACCCATATACATCCGTAACCAAACTCAATTTAAAGGAAATACCGGAGGGCTATGCAGAAGTAGTTACAGATACTATTTTATCAAACAACTTTGTGGTGAAGGTAAAATATCATTCAACAGACGATAAAGTTTATAAAATTGAAAACAACCCGAACCGTATTGAAAGCACGGCTTATAAAGAGTTTCATTCGGATGTGTCTGTATACTTTAAGGATAGATTGGTACTTAATAAAAGAATAGAAAAAACACTTTTTGTACAGCCTGAAAATAACTTTTGGGACAAGTGTATCATGCAGTCCATTAGCATAGACGAGACCGCTTCTTTAACGAACGATGTTGTTTTTAATATAAGTTTCTTCAATCCTTCACAAGAGGCCTACCTTGATTATAAACTGGTGGTTAACCGTTCTGGGAGTTATTATATTCAGAACATACCAACATAATTCTATACTTTCACAACCGTTTAATCGTTTAGTTTCAATACCGCCATAAATGCTTGTTGGGGAATTTCTACGTTCCCTACTTGGCGCATACGTTTTTTACCTTTTTTCTGTTTTTCCAATAATTTCCGTTTACGGGAAATATCCCCGCCGTAACATTTGGCGGTAACATCTTTACGGAGCGCTTTTACGGTTTCTCTGGAGATAATTTTGGCACCAATGGCTGCCTGGATAGGAATATCAAACTGTTGCCTCGGAATTAATTCTTTTAACTTTTCGCACATTTTCTTCCCAATATCATATGCATTGTCCGAATGAATTAAAGCAGAAAGCGCATCTACCGAATTTCCATTGATCAACACATCCACTTTTACCAATTTAGAAGCCCGCATTCCTATTGGTGAATAGTCAAAAGAAGCATATCCTTTGGAAACGGTTTTAAGGCGGTCGTAAAAATCGAACACAATTTCGGCCAAGGGCATATCAAAAGACAGTTCGACACGTTCGGGCGTTAAATACGTTTGATTGGTAATAATACCGCGTTTTTCAATACAAAGCGACATAACAGGTCCAACAAAGTCGGATTTGGTAATAATAGAAG
Source organism: Galbibacter sp. PAP.153 (assembly GCF_037029175.1). Classification (NCBI taxonomy): domain Bacteria; kingdom Pseudomonadati; phylum Bacteroidota; class Flavobacteriia; order Flavobacteriales; family Flavobacteriaceae; genus Galbibacter; species Galbibacter sp. PAP.153. The sequence goes on from NZ_JAZEUN010000022.1 coordinate 54,803, forward strand.
CTTTTATAAACGGCTCTTCAACACGGTCCAAACTAGAAGGATCGGGCAGGTCCGATGGGTTGTTTACAATAATCTGCTCGTCGGGGTCTTTTTTAGTATATGCATGATAACTTACGTTTGGAACCGTTGTAATTACGGTCATGTCAAACTCGCGCTCCAAACGTTCTTGAATAATTTCCAGGTGAAGCATCCCCAAGAAACCACAACGGAAACCAAAACCAAGGGCCGCAGAACTTTCGGGTGCAAATACCAAGGAAGCATCGTTTAACTGAAGCTTCTCCATGGCACCGCGAAGCTCTTCATAATCTTCGGTATCTACGGGGTAAATCCCGGCAAATACCATTGGTTTTACGTTTTCAAAACCTTCAATCATGTTTTTGGTTGGATTGGCGGCATCTGTAATTGTATCGCCCACTTTAACCTCGCGGGCATCTTTTATCCCCGTAATTAAATACCCAACGTCCCCGGTTTTAATGACCTTTTTAGGGTGCTGTATTAATTTTAGTGTTCCAACTTCATCGGCAAAGTATGTTTTTCCGGTAGCCAGGAACTTTATTTTTTGTCCTTTATGGATCTCACCGTTTATTACCCTAAAATACGTTTCAACACCGCGAAAGGGGTTGTAAACAGAATCAAATATAAGCGCTTGCAACGGTTCGTCTTCTACGCCTTTTGGAGCGGGAATTTTTTCTATTATGGCACTCAGTATTTCTTCTATTCCAATACCGGTTTTGGCACTTGCCGGAATAACATCTTCTGCATCACAGCCCAATAAATCTACAATATCGTCTGTTACTTCTTCTGGATTTGCACTGGGAAGGTCAACTTTGTTCAGTACTGGTATAATTTCCAAATCGTTTTCTAAAGCAAGATAAAGATTAGAAATGGTCTGTGCCTGTATACTTTGTGCGGCATCCACGACCAATAATGCACCTTCGCAAGCGGCAATGGACCTGGAGACTTCATAAGAGAAGTCTACGTGGCCGGGGGTATCAATTAAATTTAAAATATATGTTTCGCCCTTGTATATATATTCCATTTGGATGGCATGGCTCTTAATGGTAATGCCCCGTTCGCGCTCTAAGTCCATATTGTCAAGGAGCTGCTCTTTTTTTTCACGTTCTGTTACAGAGCCGGTAAAATCCAGCAATCTGTCTGCCAACGTGCTTTTACCGTGGTCAATATGAGCAATAATACAAAAGTTCCTAATGTGCTTCATAGCCGTATATCAATGCGTTTTTTCAATTCGCAAATATAAGTTATTTTAACACGCTTGAATAAGATATTGTTCATAATTAAGGAGGATATAAAAAAAATGTTTTAAAAAATATGATTAATTGATAAAAAATTCTATATTTAGAAACCAAATTGCTCTGAACATGCTTGACCAAAAGGTTGTTTTCTTCTGTATATCCTTTTTTGCCGTCCATTTTATCTATGCCCAGCATTATAAAATAGAGGGCCATGTAAGCAATAAAAATAACCAGCCCCTGCCCTATGTAAACCTTATTCTTTTGGCCAAGGATTCAACGGCCATTTCCGGAACTTCCACAGAAGAAAACGGAACTTTTATCATGAGCCAAATTTCCAAAGGGAGTTATATTCTGCAAACGTCCTATGTAGGATATAAAAACACATACAGCCCCGTTGAAGTGAATGCCAATGTACAGATTGGGAATCTGGTCATGCTTGAAAATGTTGAAAATCTGGACGGGGTAACCGTAATTCATCAAAGGCCCCGAATAGAAAAAAAAGGAGGTAAACTTATTTTTCAGGTAGAAAATTCCACCTTGTCATCAATGTCCGGATATGAAATATTAAAAAGAACCCCTACAGTGATTATTGTAAACGATAATATTTCAATAAAAAACTCCAAAACAACCGTTTATATCAACAATAAAAGAGTTTATTTAAATGATATGGAACTAAAAAACCTTCTGGAAAATTTTTCGGGAACAAATATTGCTTCTGTTGAAGTAATTACCAATCCATCTTCTAAATATGATGCAGAAGGGGGCGCCGTTTTAAATATTGTTACGTCCAAAAACATATCTATTGGCTATAAAGGAAGCATAAACGGCAATTATGAACAGGGGATTTTCCCTAAATATAGGTTTGGTACCGACCATTATTACAAAAGCAGTTTTGTTAACTTATATGCAGGATATACTTTTAACCCCAGAAAGGACTATAAAAGAAGCGATAGTTATACCAACTTTTTTAACGGCAATTTGCCCGGGAATCAATGGAAAACGTCCTTGTATAAAACCACACGGTCCAAGGCACACAACTTAAATACCATTGTAAATTTTGATCTGGATACTAAAAATACATTAAGCATAACTTCCAATTTTAATTTTAGTCCCGAAAAAACAATAGATAATCTTGTAGACACCCACATTTTTGATGCCGATGAAAATCCAAACGGAGCATTTATTTCTACCAGCGATATTGAAAACGATAATGTAAATTTAAGCTTTAATGCTACCTATAACAGGGAAATGGGAAATGGCACGACGTTAAGCGCACAGGCAAATTATGTATACTATAACGACGAACAATTTCAGGACATTTTAACTGATTATTACAATGAAAACAATGCGTATGAATATAGCAATATTTTTGGCACGCATTGGACACAGCAGAACAATATTTTTACAGGCCAAGTAGATATTTCTGCTATATGGAACGAAAACAATATTGATTTTGGGACTAAATATTCCGGGATAAAGGGAAACAGCGAGATGATCTTCTTTGGAGATTACATGCCCGAACAAGCCAATAATGACGATTTTGATTATGATGAAACTATTTGGGCGGGCTACGTCAATTTAAATCGGGAATGGGAAAAATGGGCGCTGGAATTAGGGTTGAGGGGAGAATATACCAATGCCATTGGGAACTCGGCTGCTTACGGGGAAGTAAACCATCAGGATTATTTCGGGTTGTTCCCGACCATTAGCATACACAATACCATATCTGATACCCATGAATGGGGAATAAGCTATAAAAGGGCCATAGACCGCCCCCGCTACCAAAGTTTAAATCCGTTTAGGTATTATTTAAATGAAAACAACTTTATAGCGGGAAATCCAACCTTAACACCTTCCACAGAAAACAAGGTAACCTTGGACTATACATATAAAGGAAACTATATTTTTTCCCTCTATTACCAACATGAAAACAATGACCTTGGTAGTTTAACATTTCAAAACAACGAAGACGAAATAACATACAATGCTGTTTTTAATTTAGACGAATCTTTTCAATACAGTATCGACTTGGTACACTACCGCTACCTAACCAAGTGGTGGTATTTAAGCACGTACTTGTCTGAATTTTACTATGAACTAAGCTTTTTGGCCAGGGAAAGCAACAACCAAAAACAAACAATGAACACTTTTGGCTTCTTTGGCCAAGTATACAATTCGTTTACCTTGTCCAAAAACCGTACATGGAGTGCAAGTTTATACCTGGAATATCTTTCCCGTTTTTTAGCCGGAAATTATATAATGAAAGACCGCTTTAAGGCCAATATCGGGATAAGAAAAAAATTAGGGGACGGCAGGGCAGAAATCACCTTGAATGCCAACGATATATTCAATACCTTTAACATTCCCTTTACCACAAAATACCTCAACCAAGACAATGGATATTTGCCAAAACCAGAAACCCGGACGGTATCGGTTGGTTTTAAATACAACTTCGGAAATTACCGTTTAAAAGATAATAAAAGGGAAATCGACTTCAAAGAAGAAGAAAGATTGAACGAAGAAGAAATATTTTAACATACGAAACCAAAAATGTTGTGTTACTTTGCTTTTTAAGCAAATTTTTTCATTCAAAAGAAACAGATATGACAATTTACAATAAGAAAATATTACTATTGCTCGCGGGAGTAGTTTTATCATTTGTTTCATGCAACACAACATCCAATAATAAGGATGCCCCAGATGCAGTTGAAACAATAATTACAGAAGTGAAGGATGAATATGCGCCAGACAAAAGAGTTGCTATTTTTGATATTGAGGCCAAAAAAACAAAAGGCGGATATGTTTTAAAAGGAAGTTCCAACTTGCCAAAAGCGGTTAATGAATTTACCAAAAAGTTAACCGAAGCAAAAATACATTTTACAGATAGTATTGAAATGCTTCCGGCCACATCTTTAGAAGGAAAAACACAAGGAGTAATAAAACTTTCGGCAGCCAATTTACGGGGCAATCCAAAACATTCGGCAGAATTGGTAACACAGGGAACCTTGGGAATGCCCGTTAACATATACAAAAAGGAGGGAAGCTGGTACCTTGTGCAAACACCAGACCATTATATTGCATGGGTTGATTATGGGGGAGTAGAACCTATGGACAAAGAGGCTTTTGCAAAATGGAAAGCAGGCAAAAAACTTATATATACAAAAACTTCCGGAAATTCGTATGCCGAGGCCAATGGAGAAGCACAGGTAATATCTGACTTAGTGGCAGGAAATATTTTAAGTTTACAAGGCGAGAAAGGAAACTTTTACGAGGTAAAATATCCAGACGGGCGCACAGCCTATGTTTCTAAAAAAGAAGCAGTCCCATACAATGAATGGGTGCAATCGCTTGAACAGACCAAAGAGGACCTGGTATCTATCTCCAAAACATTGATGGGACTGCCGTATTTATGGGGAGGGACATCTCCAAAAGGAGTAGATTGTAGCGGGTTTACCAAAACCGTTTATTTTTTAAACGGAATGATTATTCCCAGAGATGCATCGCAACAAATACACGAAGGGATTTTGGTTGATGACAGCAAGGATTTTTCCAAGCTTCAACCTGGAGATTTGCTTTTCTTCGGAAAAAAAGCAACCGATTCTACAAAAGAGCGCGTCATACATGTAGGCATGTGGATAGGCAACAACGAGTTTATTCATTCGGCAGGGAGTGTCCATATAAGCAGTATGGACAAGAACGCCTCAAATTACGATGAATACAATTACAACCGTTATTTACGCTCCAAACGCATTTTAAATGAAGAAAGTAAAGGATTAATAGACTTGAAAGACAAGGAAGTTTTTTAAACGCTAAAACCCCGGGAATTTCCGGGGTTTTTATTTTTAAAGTTAAAAAAGAGAGATAAAAAAATTATTCATCCCACCAAAGAGTTCCGTATATACTGTCTTCTCCTCCAAACTGTCTTTGTACAGCATCCCTATAGTTGGTCTCATTATTAAAGGCTTCGTTATCTGGATAAGCCAATCGGGTTGGTACATTAACACCGTTCGGTTTTACCATAATGTCAGGTAGCCCTGTCCTGCGCCATTCGGCCCAAGCTTCATATCCAAACATATATAAATGTACCCAGCGCTGGGTGGCTATTTGTTCCATGGCATTAGCTGGATCGAATGCAACCTCAGGTTGAGCCATAAAATCTGTAACCTCTTCTGTACTTCCTGTCCATTGTTCAATGGAGCTTTCAATAGCCTGATTGTAATAAGTTTCAGTATCTCCAGTTATCCAACCCCTTTCAGAGGCTTCAGCCATTGCAAACTGTACCTGGGCATATGTTAATAAATAAACAGGAGCATCTTGGGCATAAATGGCATCTCCCAACAATGAATATTCTTCGGTACCAATATTATCTTCTTCTCCAAACAACAGGCCTACATATTCATCGCTATCACGAGCTGGATTCCCGTATATTGGCAGTCTGGGGTCATCTACAAGTTTCATTACACTAACGAGACTTTCAGTAAGTGCCCACCATTCCCTGTTGTCATTTTCAACCTGATCGTACCAGTAATTTTGATTATTGGCATCGGCTAAATGCTGAAAAAACAAATTATCGTCATTTGAGATAAAGACGCCGTCATTAACAGCATTGTTAAATTCTGCTTCTGCAGTTGCAGGATTTACTTCAGATAAACGAAGCGCCATCATCATACGAATGGTATTGGCAAATCTTTCCCATTTCCCCATATCTCCGTCATAGACAATATCGTTGGAGAGGTTTCCACTTACCATCATATCACTAGCTTCTTTTAGTTCTGCAAACAGGTCGGTGTATATGCTTTCTTGTGTGTCATAAGCGGGTGTGAAATCATCCACTCCCTGTAATGCTTCGCTATAAGGCACATCGCCCCACCGGTCTGTAATGTTCCAAAAATAATATGCTTTTAATATTTTGGCAACAGCCAATTGATTCTCAATGGGACCTTCATTAGCGGTAAGGTCGTCTGCATTCAATACTGCTTGAAGGTCGGCCAACGGCCCTTGATACCAGCTATAAAAACTGGTGCTTTGCTGTGGGTAAAGAGAGAGACCAACATATTGTGTTTCTGCTAAATATTGAGCCATAAACTCTCCTTGAGGGGAAGAACTAAGCCCTGGGAGCCATAATTCTGCCTGGGAAATTAACTGCATTCCGGAGGCTTGGCTCGGATCGTTGGTGGTTGTATTAATATCTTCGTCAAAATTGTTGCAGCCTGTAAGAACAGTTACTCCAAACAATATGGTTATATATAATTTTTTCATTTTTTGAGAGTTTAAAATGTGACGTTCAAATTTACACCGAATGACCTTACCGAAGGTAATTGACCAGATTCATACCAGCTTATGGCCTGGGCACCGGTTGAGATTTCAGATGGGTTAATGCCCTTAGGAGCTTTTTGCCATATCATTGCAGGGTTTCTTGCAATTAAAGCAAGGCTCATGGTGCTAAAGGGAAGTTTTTCCATAATCTTTTCCCCTAGGTTATATTGAACACGGACTTCCCTAAGTTTAACATAAGAAGCATCATAAAGCCATTCTTCGTAAATTCTTCTTCCAATTACATTTCTATAATAAGATCGGGCATCTACATACGCGGTAACATCTTCACCTGTTGATGCAGAAATTCCGGTGACTTTTACACCTCCGCCATCTTCAAGTGGATCACGGACGTTCATGCCATTATCATTGGTGGCAACGGTTAAAATATCCTGCCCGGTTCTAACCGACAACATTTTAGAACGGCTAAAGAACTGACCGCCTCCTTGGAAATCTATCATTGCGGCAATATTGAATTGTCCTATGCGGATATTATTTTGAAAACCGCCATTAAAATCTGGGAGAACGGTTCCAAAGTTATGAGTTGCATCGGTATATAGAGGCATATTCTCATCGTCCAAAAGTATTTTTCCAGAGGCCTCATCTCTTTGATACGCCTGTCCTACCAAGCTTCCAAAAGGCTCCCCTTCATATGAATTTAAATAACTTGTTACACTGGAATAAGTTGTGGACCCATAAGTATAAACGTCTATCCCCGGAGCCAGTTCTACAACTTCGCTATTGTTTTTGTTGATGTTGAACGTGAAATCCCATGAGAAATTATTATTTCTTACCGGGGCCGCATTTACCGAAAGTTCAAAACCATCGTTTTCAATCAAACCTGCGTTAATAATAGTAGAATCATATCCACTTGTTCCTGAGATATCCAAGTCGAGAATCTGATCTTTATTTTTCTGTTGATAATACGTAAAATCAAAACCTAAACGGTTATTAAAGAAATTTAGCTCTAACCCCGTTTCAAAAGAATTTGAAAAAGAAGGTTTTATGTTGGGGTTGTTAAGTTTATCTGGGACATACAAGGTACTCGTACCATTATAGACCGTTCCCACCTCATAAAAAGGAGTAGTAAGATATGGATCTAGATCGGATCCTGCTTTTGCATAACTTGCCCGGACTTTACCAAACGACAGCGGCTCCCATTCTAACAATTCGCTAAAAACAATACTCCCCGAAAAAGAAGGATACCAATAAGAGTTATTGTCATCGGGAAGCGTGGAAGAATTATCATTTCTTAAAGAGGCGTCTATAAAAAATGTCCCATCATACCCTAAAGAAACCAAGCTATAAAAACTGCGTATTTGTTTTTCAAGTAAATATGAATCTACTTCAGGTCTGTCTATGGAGGCATCTATATTGTAAAACCCAGGAGAGGATAATCCGCCAACGGTTGCTTGAGACAAATAGGTATACTCGCGATCATAAATATTGCCACCAACGGTTGCATCTAGCGATAATTTTTCCCATGATTTTTTGTATTGGGCCAAAAGTTCATAGTTAAACTCTTTATTTTGGTATTTTCCAATTGAAAAAGAGGGAACCCGAGTTCCTCCAAATGCTTGGCGGCTTTGAATGTTTTGTGTAAACATATCTGAACGGACAAAACCACTTATCTCCAGTTCGGGTATTATTTTGTATGAAACCCCAATATCGCCAAAGAAACGGTCACGATAATCATCGCTGGTATTTTCATAAGCTTCAAAATAGGGGTTATTCCAATAAAGAGGTTCGAAATCGGTTATTTCCCCGGTATTAGAATCGGGCCTACTTAAATTCCAATGCAGAAAAGTTCCATCGTCATATTTATAATTCCGTAACCGGTTCATGTCAACATTTCTTTGAAACCACTGTACCATGTAATTGGCACCATATTCTGAACCTTGTGATGGACGCCTTCCTTTATTTCCGGCATAATTTATATTAGAAGAAACAGTAACCTTGTCATTTAAGTCCAAACTAACGCTTAAGCCTACATTTGTTCTGTCTAGGTTAGTATTGGGTACAATCCCTTCAATTTGTGTGTTATTAAAACTTAAGCGAACGGAAGTATTTTCATTTCCGCCACTAATGCTAACATTGTTATTAAAGGTTGTTCCTGTATTGTAATAATTTTTTACATTATTGGGATGTGCCACAAAAGGTGATAGTTGGCCATATTCCGGATCTTGCGGATAAAAGCTGAATACTTGTCTCACAGGAGTACCGTCTAGTTTTGGCCCCCAGCTTTCATCTACACTCATATCTACATAAGGTTGACCGTTTGGAAGTGTCCTGAAAGTTTGACTGGAACCGCCTCCATACATATTTTGTAGCTCTATAAAGTTATATGCCGATTCGACTGAAAAAGTAGAAGAAAAATCAACACTTACTTTTTTTGGCCCTTTTTTTCCTTTTTTGGTGGTAATCATAATTACACCATACTGTCCGCGAATACCATACAGGGCAGAGGCAGCAGGCCCTTTTAAAACATTTACCGATTCAATATCGTTAGGGTTTACATCTTGTGCTAAGTTACCATAATCTGCCTGGTCGCTACCGGAAAAATTTGCATTGGAAATTGGAGTTCCATCAATGACGATTAATGGTTGGTCGCCTGCTCCAATGGAGTTAACTCCACGAATTTTAATTTTCTGGGTTCCCCCCATACTTGCCCCTGAAGCACCAGTAACCTGAACACCGGCAACACGCCCGGAGAGCGACCCTAATACGTTTTGTTCGTTGGTTAAGTTAAAATTTTCCCCGTCCACTTCTTGGGTAGCATATCCTAATGATTTTTTGTCTCGAGATATTCCCAAGGCAGTAACAACAACTTCGTCAAGCCCTTGCATGCTTTCCACTAATGCAATGTTGATAGTTGTTTGCCCGTTTACAGGTACTTCTTGAACAGCAAAGCCAATGGATGAAAATGATAAAACATCTCCTTGGTTTGTAGTAATGGAATAGTTTCCATCCATATCTGTAGAAGTGCCTTGATTGGTTCCTTTAATCATTACGGTAACGCCGGGTAATGGCATACCGTCACTTGCTACTGTAACCGTTCCTGTAATGGGGATCTCTTGCGCAGATAAACCCCAAAAAGGGACACATATCAGTAGCATAATTACTGAAATTTTGTAATTCATTTGTTTGAGTTTGTTAAGGTTAAATTGTTGTATATTTTAAAGATAGTTAAATATTTGTTATATTTTGTTTATGATATTGGATATTGAAATGAATTTAAAATGAATAAAAATTATTTAATTTATTTCATACAACTGTATTCTGTTTAAAAAGTAATAAAATGATTTTCGATACCATTTTTATAATTACCTATCTTTGCAGTTCAAAAAAAGAATTGTTTTGGCAAAAATTGGATCGATAGATGTAGGAGCGTTTCCACTTTTATTGGCACCTATGGAAGATGTTAGCGACCCACCGTTTCGGGCGTTATGCAAGGAGCAAGGTGCAGACGTGGTTTATACTGAATTTATTTCTTCGGAAGGATTAATACGCGATGCCGCAAAGAGCACGCAAAAACTGGATATTTACGAAAAGGAACGTCCGGTGGGTATCCAGATATTTGGAGCCGAACTGGATTCTATGCTACAGGCCATAGATATTGTGGAAAGGTCCAACCCCGATATTATTGATATTAATTTTGGCTGCCCGGTAAAAAAGGTGGTCTGTAAAAATGCCGGAGCCGGAATTTTAAGAGACATACCACTTATGGTAAAACTTACCGAAGAAATGGTAAAGCGCACTAAATTGCCGGTAACCGTAAAAACCCGCTTGGGCTGGGACAGCGATTCCGTTAAAATAGTTGAAGTAGCCGAAAGACTTCAAGATGTGGGTATTCAGGCCATATCCATTCACGGGCGGACAAGGGTGCAAATGTATAAGGGGAATGCCGATTGGCAACCGATAGCCGATGTAAAAAACAACCAGCGGATGCATATCCCCGTTTTTGGCAATGGTGATGTAGACACCCCCGAAATGGCACTTAAAATGCGCGATGAATATGGTCTTGACGGGGCAATGATTGGCCGTGCCAGTATTGGGTATCCTTGGTTTTTTAAAGAGGTAAAACATTTTTTTAATACAGGAGAACATTTGGCGCCACCAACAATTCAGGAACGTGTGGCGGCCGCCAGGAGGCACCTGGAAATGTCCATTGACTGGAAAGGCGATAAATTGGGCGTTTTTGAAACCAGGAGGCACTACACGAATTATTTTAAAGGAATACCGCATTTTAAGGAATACCGCATGAAAATGGTAACAAGCGACGATGCTGCCGATGTTTTTGCTGCCTTTGATGAGGTAGAGGAAAAATTTGCTGATTTTCAGTTTGTATAGTTTTTCGGACAGGTTTAGGTTGAGATGTTTTGAGGCATGATTGCTGACGGGAATAACTATTTTTAAAAGGCGCAAGGGGGCAACAGCAACAGCTACTTTCCCGATAGATGGGGCTCCCCTGTTTTTTAAAAATTACTTGTACTGGATAAGTTGTTTGTTGACCCGGCTGGATGCAATTTTGGCCGCTATGAATCCTAAAACAAAAATGGTCGCAAAGACAATGCCCACGTTAAGGAAATTGTACTCCACGGGATAGGCTAGGGTTGGCGTAAGCTTTATCCACTGAAACGTTATTTGGGTCCATACCAAAGCAGAGGCCAACAGAATGCCCACGATGCCCCCAACAGAAGTTACCAGCAAGCCCTGAAGGAAAAATATGCGCTTAAGCTTTTTAATGGAAACGCCCATACTGTAAAGGGTTGAGGCGTTGTCTTTTTTGTCCAGAATCATCATGATTATGGCCCCGACAACATTAAAGAGCGCTATAATTAGTACTAGCGTAAATATAAGATAGATAGCCAGATTTTCGGTATTCAGCATTTTGTAAAGCGAGTCGTTTAATTGTTGACGCGTTTTTAGGGAAACTTTTTCCTTGAGTATTTCTTTTATGGAACTGCTTACGGCATTGATATCGGCCAGGGGCTTTAATTTAAAGTTGATGCCCGTTATTTGGTTTTCATTTTTTTCTAACAGGGGCTGTACGGTAGAAAGGCGGGCAAATACGTATTTTTTATCGAGGTCGTCGTTTATGGAATACACGCCGGAAACGGTAACGGAAAGCTCGTTGTAGGGTTTTTTGGTGCCAGAAAGCCCGCTGGTAATACTTCCGTCGCCGGGTTTTGGGGCCAATATTTTTAGCGGACTCCTATAATCGTTAATACCGAGCCCCAATAAATTGGCTATGCCGAGCCCAGTAACTACTTGATAGGGATCTTTATTTATCCAGCTGCCATAATACAAAGTGCTATCTACATTGGTTACACGCGTATAATTACTGTCTACAGCTTTTATGTATGCTATGTGCTGGCGTTGCTTGTGGGTAAGAAAAATTCGTTCTTCAATTTCTTTTGAATAGCTTGCTATCCCTTCCAGGTTGTCTAATTTAGCCAATTCTTCTTTGGTAAGCGAAAAATATTTTCCCTTAGCGGTAACGGCCTTTAAGTCTGGGTCGAAGGTATTTGAAAACGAAAGGCTAAACGTTTTGAGCCCGGCAAAAGCCGATAATACAATAAATAAGGAGGCGGCCCCAATAACAATAACCAAAAAGGTCACAAAATTGATGATGTTGACCGCATTTTGGCTGCTTTTGGAAATCAAGTACCTTTTTGCTATGTATAGGGAAATATTCAAAAAAAATTAAGACTTCTTTCTTTTGTCCAACAGGTTGGGGTTTTCAATAGGGTTGTCGCTGCCTTTTAAGGATTGGTCAATCCGGTCGATGTATTCCAGAGAATCATCAATAAAAAATTCCAGTTCGGGCACACGCCTAAGCTGGTTTTTTGTTCGCTGCGATAATTCGTGTTTAATAAGCGGCTGGTTGGAGCGGATGCCCTTAATGAGCTCTTCGCTGTTGTTGTGCGGAAAAATGCTTACATATACCTTGGCCTGGGAAAGGTCGGATGTAACGTTTACCTTGGTAACACTAATTAAGGTTCCAGACATTCCCCCCTCCTTTGCTGCTCTTTGTAGAATTTCCGCCAAATCGCGTTGAATCACGCCACCGATCTTTTTCTGTCTGTTTGTTTCCATAATGCAAAAGTACGAGAATAATAAATACAATTTAAAGTATTATTTTTGAGGTAAGAATGAATTGTTCGGAGCGGTTGCCTAAAATTTTTAACTATAAGGGGTTAAAATCAATAAAAACAAAAAGTTTTAATAATGAATAAAATAGAACATTTGGGAATTGCGGTAAAAGACTTAACGGCCTCCAACACCTTGTTTCAACAGTTATTGGGCGTGGCAAATTACAAAACAGAAGAAGTTGCCACCGAAGGGGTCCGCACATCTTTTTTTAAAACCGGAGAAAGCAAGATAGAGCTTTTAGAGGCAATGACTAGAGACAGCCCAATTGCAAAATTTATTGAAAAAAGAGGCGAAGGGTTACATCATGTCGCCTTTGAAGTAGCCGATATCCAAGCAGAAATAAAAAGACTTAAAGATGAAGGGTTTACAGTTTTAAGCGAAACGCCCAAACGCGGTGCAGACAATAAATGGGTTGTATTTTTGCACCCAAAAACTACCAATGGGGTATTAATAGAATTATGCCAAGAGATAGAAACAGAAACGGAGTAAAACAAAAACCGTTAAAAGGTTTGCAGAGATTAAAAATATATAGTAATATTGCATCCGCAAATTGCAGGTCCCATAGCTCAGCTGGTTAGAGCACCTGACTCATAATCAGGGGGTCCATGGTTCGAGCCCATGTGGGACCACCAGTAAATTCAAGGCTTCGGAGAAATTCACTTCTGAAGCCTTTTTATTTGCACGCCATTTGCAATTCCTTAAAATTTTAACAGTTTTTAACAATAAAGTTAAGGATGATGAGGTTAAATTCATTGGCGTGTATCTCAAGATATTTTTATGAACCCTTCGTTATTGTCCAAAAGTTTCCGTTGGCTTTTTTTTCAATTTTTTGTCAGAATTAATGGCATCTCGAACCATTTTTTCAGAATTTTGAAGCTTGGATTCTTCTGTGCTGCTTGGTGGTCGAGTAAATCGTTTAAGTTATTCTTTGATGAATTTTCCCATTAAATATATATCTAGTAGTTTATACACCAACGAACTCAGTTGCTTTTACAGCTACAGCTTTTTCCAATTTCACGTTTAAATTGGCACAAATAATTTTTAAATCATTAATAGCTTGATTAGATGATTTTTTTTGATGCCATAACGTTGTATTTGGTAGATGATAGGTTTTAGGGTCATTACTGTTTTTAAATTTATCCATATAACCTAAATTTTCTAAAGTTGTTTTAACTTGAGTGTGTAATTTATCAACATCATAGGAAATCAATATATTTCCAATTGTTGTTCCCATAATTTTAAATTATTTTTTATAAAGTTACGAACAAGTATCAAGTATAAATTACGGTTTTCCTTAATGTTGTGTCTCTCCATTTTTGAGACACAATAAAAGTATAAAAATGGCCATATTAAGAGAAAATAAGATCAATAAGATGTCAATAATCATTTGATTTACAATGTTTTATTGATGAATGGAATCAAATAAAATCTCAGTCTATTTGCTCGATACAATATGTAACTTTCCTTATTTCATAAGGGCTAATAGGGTGTGAGATGCAAATGAGAAACAAAAAATTAGTGCTGTTTTTTTAAGCTGGTAATATCTTTTTCATTTTTTGGCTGATAGGTGATATTTAAGTTGAAATTAATAAAATCACTTAATCTGTTTTCCTTTTTCCGTTAGCCTATATAGTTGCTTACTACTTTTTGGTTTGTCCGGGATTGTCATTTCTATCAATTCTGCATCAATTGCCGGTTGTAAATAATTTTTTCTGAAATTTTCTCTGTCTGCTAAGCCAAGTAGCTCTTGTAACTCCTGTCTGTCATGCTCCTGAGTTATGACATTCAATAAGCGCTCAACTTGCGGGGTAATCTCTTCTGAGACAGGAAAAGTCATTTTAGAGAGGACAAGAATTAAATTCACATCTGGTTTTAATTTTATAATATTGTATACCATTATGGAAAAGCAGAAACAAATACTTATATATGAGGCCGAGAATGGCCAAACGCAGATAGATGTTAGGCTTGAAAAAGAGACAATTTGGTTAACTCAGGCGCAAATGATAGAGCTGTTCGATTCCAGTAAAGCTAATATTAGCGAGCATATTAAGCATATATTAAGTTCAGGTGAATTAGATGAAGAGGCAACTGTTCGGAATTTCCGAACAGTTCAACAAGAAGGAAATCGAAGCGTTACCAGAAATAGACTCCACTATAATTTGGATATGATTATATCTGTAGGCTATAGAGTTAATTCTAAAATTGCAAAATAGAGCTTGAGACTAAGCTACTAGAACAATTTAAGACTCAAAAGCAATACTTTTTACAAAACCTATTCATTTAAACTGCTTTTTATGTAAAGCAAAAAATGATAAAAATGCTATATAGAAACAACAAAAATAAATATATTTGCTTTCTATAAAGAGCAGGCATGGAGAGTTTATTATTAGAATTTCAGTCAAAAATTGCACAAATACCGTTAGATATACAACGTTATCTTGTTGACCAAATAGATTTAAGCAACAGGCTGATTGTCGTAAAAGGTGCAAGAGGTGCGGGAAAAACCACTTTGCTGTTACAGCTTACAAAATTGCATTTGCCACTGTCATCAAGCCTTTATGTGAGTTTAGACCACATCTATTTCTTTGAGAACAAACTGTACGATTTGGCGAAACAGTTTACCCAATTTGGAGGAACGCATTTATTGCTCGATGAGGTTCATAAATACCCCAATTGGTCAAGAGAAATAAAGCTGATCTACGATAATTTTCCGGAACTCAAGGTAATTTTTACTTCATCTTCAATGCTTGAAATCTATAGATCTGAATCGGATTTGAGCCGAAGAGCGGTTACGTATTACCTTAAAGAGCTGTCTTTTAGAGAGTTTATTACATTTGAAATCCAAAAATCATTTCAAAATTATACTTTCCAGGAAATTTTAGAGAACCACAACCAAATTGCCAGCCAACTTTTAGAAGAAATAAAACCCTTACCGTTATTTGAAAAATATTTAAAAATAGGCGTTTACCCTTATTACAAGGAAAATGAAACACTCTATCTCCAAAAACTGCAAAACACTATCAACCTCATTATAGAAATAGATATTAATGCGGTAGAATATTTGCAATATGATACCTTGATAAAGCTTAAAAAGCTATTGATAAGCGTGGCTTCGAGTGCCCCGTTTACCCCCAACATTACAAAACTGAGCGAAAAAGTAGGTGTTTCCCGCAATATGTTGGTGCAAAGCATAAAAATTTTGGAACGTGCGGCCTTGGTTAACGAGTTGTATAAAGATACTTCGGGCATTGGTGTATTGACCAAACCGGAAAAGCTGTATTTAAACAACAGTAACTTGATGTATGCCTTAGCAAAAGAAAATAGCAATATAGGGAATGTTCGGGAAACATTTTTCTTAAATCAATTTAAAGGATTACACGAAATAAACCGCTCAGAAATAGCCGATTTTTTAATTGATAAAACCTACACCTTTGAAATAGGTGGAAAAAACAAAGCCAAAAAGCAAATAGCAGGTACACAAAATGCCTATGTTGCAAAAGACGGCATAGAAATAGGTTTTGGAAACATCGTTCCTGTTTGGCTTTTTGGCTTTATGTATTAAATAAACAGATTTTGCAAAAAGTATTTTTTCTGTTGTTGGTATCCCACTAAGATACTTTTCTCTTTTTCTATTTTTTCATCAACGGACGAAAGAAAATTGGCAATTTTGGTTTGTTCTTCTGGACAGGGAATTCCAAAAGACAACTTCATTAATTCTTTTTTAGACATATTAAACCTTGTACTGCCTTGAGCCAAAGGCGTTATTTCTCGTCTTGTTGGGGCGCTTCTAAATAAAAACTGAGCAAATTCAGGTACTAAATCGTTAATGGAATTGGGACGATAACCAAAACAAAAACTATTCAAAAAGAGTTCTTCAACATTATTTAATAATACTGAGGAAGCGCCAATTTCATTTGGCGTTTCTGAAGAAGTGGTAAAAAATACGTCACCATATTGGACCTTATTTTGTTTTTCCCTTTACATAATCGAATTCGTTGGAGTTGATTTTTGACCCTTTAAATATTTGCATATACTGAATATACGGCTTGCCCTTTCCAAAATCGACCTTCGTTTTTCCCGTAAGACCATTAAAAGTTTGACCAATATTCCCCAATCTTTTCTTTTCCCAATTTGGGAAACCATTCCCGTTATCATTCTTGAGTCGTAATTGTTGAGTAAAAGTCTTTTGACTTAAACTTAGCATTAAGGACTCAAGATTTTCAATTATTTTGCTTTGGGTGTTTATCCGCTCATCCAAGAGAGAAAAAATTAGCTATTTTAGCTTGTTCTGTTAACGAGGGGGTAAAAATTTCGATATTACTTAAAGTTTCTTGTCCTATATTATATCTAGTGCTCCCCCCACTTTTAGATGTGACTTCTTTTCTTGAATGAGAAGTTTTTAAGAGGTAATTTAAAAATAAAGGATTGTATTCTTCAACTTTCTTACCACGAATTACAAAACCGCCAAATGTTGCAGGATTATGCTTATCTAGATAGACGTTTGATTGCCCCACTTCTTCTCTTGTTTCTGAACTTCGTTGGAACAAAATATCTCCATATTCCACAATATTTTTTTTAAACATGTCTTCAGGAATATTTACTTCCCCAATTATGTTATTTTGTAACAAACAGTCTTAAATTTTATGTCCGAGCAAAGGTAGCAACTCCAACTTGGTAATGATATAAACCAAAGACAGAGCTTCTCCTGTTGCTCTATGACCAGTAAAAAACTCATTTGTCGGTTTTAGAATTTTTATTTTATCAGCAAATTTCTTAGTAATCAAATTAAGGCCCGCAACGGTATCGAAAATAAAAGTTCCTTCCATGGCATTCAAGCGAGCTTGAATAAGGATATGACCTCCATCGGTGAGTTAAAAAGGAATTTCAACGCGTCTTTCAGATAGATCTTGTTGCCAAAAGCTAAAAAGGGAGTTAATTCCAAATAGGAAAAATGCATATAAGCTTTTCATAGTATGACGAGTACCATGAGGGTTTGTTACGGGAAAAAATAAGATTAATATCGAGTTGCCCGTCAACGGGATCAGGAGTAATGGCTAGCCTAATAATTATATCTTAGGCTTGAATATTTTGTCTTAATAAATTTCGGGCAACCTTAAATTAGAAAAATATTATTTTATATTTATACTGTATTTTAGCCAGTTTTAATGTAAGCTCGTAGTTTACGAAAGGACGTTCATCTAAGATTTTATAACCAACCTATCTCTAAATAATGAAAGTTTTACTTGTTGATGATCACTTTGTCGTAAGACAGGGCGTTTTTCTTATGTTGACCAATTACCTGAAAACCGTTACTATTTATCAGGCAGAAACAATTTCCGAGGCATATAACGGTCTTAATAATGAGTTTTTTGATTTATTGATTTTGGATGTACATTTTCCTAAAGGAAGTAGTTTAGAGTTGCTTCATTACACAAAGACCAAAGCTCCAAAAACTAAAATATTGATACTTTCTGGACTGAATGAAGAGCAATATGCCATACGCTATATTCAGGCCGGAGCGGATGGTTATTTAAACAAGATGAGCTCGGAAAAAGAAATTCATAATGCCCTTAATGCCATACTTGAAAACAAAAAATACATCAGTAAGGTTATAAAAGAAAAAATTACAGAATCCATATTGAATAAAAAGCCTTTGAATAAATTGGAAATCTTATCCAATAGAGAAATGGAAGTTGCCAGACTCTTATCCGGTGGAGAGGGAAATCTTGAAATAGCCAATCGGTTAAATTTGAGTACAACCACTGTGAGCACCTATAAATATAGAATTTTCGAAAAATTAAAAGTGACAAATGTCATTTCCTTAGTCTCCCTTTTCAAAATATATGATAATGGTAATTAAAAATCATTGTTTTATTTCAAATAGAAGTTTTATGAGAGTACCATAGCCTGAACGGCTTTCAATTTTTAATTCTCCCTGCATGATGATTAATAGCTCGGAAATAATTTTAATGCCTAACCCCTTATTTCTGGTCTTATAGGGTTCATTATCTATATTGGCTTGATAATCTCGGTAATAATTTAATTCTTTATCTGACATTCCATTACCGGTGTCAGCTATTGATATAATTAATGAGTTATCCATTTTGTAACAATCGAAAGTAATCTTACCATAGTAAGTATTCTTTACGGCATTATCCAGCAGATTGTGCAATATGATTGATAGGAACTCTTTATTGAGCATAATTTCCATATCATGCTTGACCTTATTAAATATAAATGTTTTTTGAAATTCAGCAATACCCTGGAATAAAGATATTTTAGTGTTTATGAGCTGATATAAATTAAACTTCCTTGATTGTACCCTTTCAGGATTGTTATAAACTTTTGTATATTCAAGCAAATTTGATATAAATTCTGTTAATTGATGAGAAGAAGTATAGACTGACTTGATATTATTTTTAAGTATCGGGCTTAAATCAAAGTTATCATAGGATTGTTTGCTTACATAAGCAATAAAATTTAACGGATTCTTTATATCATGAGTTATAGAGGCAATTAGATTTTTTTGACTTTCGTTTTGAATGCTTAATCTTGTTTTTGTTTTTCTTAGCTCCGTGATTGTATGGTTGAGTTGAATGGTATGTTCAAGAACTTTTTTGCGTAAAATGTTATTTTTATGACGAATAATTTTTAGACGTAGTTTAATCCCCAGTTGTATGATGATAAATAAGAGGAACACAATTCCTATTTTAAACCATAGTTTTTGATAGAAAGGAAATGGGATTTGAAATTTAAGATTTGCATGGATATAGTCCGCGTTGAAACCTGAGACTTTTCGTGCTGATAACGTATAATGCCCTGGATCTAAATTTGTGTAAGAGATTTTCATCTCTTCGGAGAGCTTCCCCCATTTCTCTTTGTTTAATCCCGGACCTTCAAGTTTAACTTCTATAGTTTGGTTGATTGCCTTACCATGATACGGACTGGATATGATAAAGGTAATTCTGTCAAAATTTTGATCGAGAATTAATTGATTTTGTGGATGAAGGTGCCTGCCATCTATTATGACGTCATCAAAAAATATCGGATTGTCTGGCAGGAGGGGGCGATTTTTAGAGATATCAGCTGTGACAATTCCTTCCATTGAAGGAAAATAAAGAAACTTTTCAAGAGCCATGTTACCCGAAGGAAAGCCGCCGCCATTGAATTCATTACTTAAGAAACCGTCTTGTTTATCGTATTGATAATAATAAATAGGGAGGAGGGGATCTTTTGTATAGCTGAGTAAATTTTTCTTTGAAACTTGAAAAAGCCCTTTGTTTGTAGATAGCCAAAAGTAACCTTTCTTATCATCAATAATATAATGTGTCGCACTTAGATATTTATTTTCATCCAAGGGGAAAGAAATTAATTTTTGCTGATCGTACATAAAGAAGCCTTTATCGTAGGAGGTGATCCATGTATAACCTGCTAAATTTTGAATGCCTCTGACATTAGCAGATGAGAGGCCCTTAATTTTTTCTGCTTTATCACTATTTGATTTTTGATCATACCGATATAAACCCCTGTCAGTACCAAATAAGAAGCAAGACTCGTCTCGGTAGATACAATTTATTTTGAAATCAAAAGAGGTTTTTTTGATCGGATGTTTTAGTGAGTCCAATACATTTATGGAATACAGGTTACCGAATCTTTCTCGCGAATTATAAGAACTTATCCATAACTGTTGTTGGGCGTCTAGGTATAAACTAGAGATAAGGTTGTCAAATTTCCATTGTTTAAAAGTCTTATAATTTGAATCCTTCTCAAATTCAAATAATACTCGATCTCTTTTCATCCACAAGTTTTTATGAGAATCCATGAGTATGAAATATTTATTTGCCTTTTTTAAGGAATACTGATGGCCTATTATTTTTTGTTCTTTTAGGAAAGCACCTGAGCTTGTTAAAAGGATGGAATCGTTAATCTTAGCAATACCATACTCGACATTTTCATGTTCATTGTTTCCGGTGAAGATACTTTGAAAATATTTTTTTTTTACAACACATAACCCTTTAGCAACACTTCCTAAATAAAAAATATTATTCTCTTCATCATAGTAGAGGGATCGGATTGATTGCGCTTTTAAATTAAAATCCTTTAGAATTAATTTTTTATGTATGGAACCGTCATCAATTTTCTTTACAAGAAATGTTTCCTTGTGCTCTGAATCATAAAAAAAAACCTGATCTGAAATGTGGTTCGTATAAACGCTCCAATTATGATTTTGAATGCTATCGCTTTTACAACTATCTATTCTACCATTTGATAACCGAAATAGCTTTCCATCAGTCAAAACGTGCAACTTTTTTTTATGTAAAAAGACTTGATCGGATTCTTTAAATTTAAAGGGGTATGAATAATTTTCAACTTCATTTTCAGAATATTCCCTGATGGTATCGTTAATGATTTCAAAAGAGTGAGGACTATTACGTTGCAGATGAATCTTCTTTTTGTTAGCTACATAGTGATCACTACTTGAAATATTTCCATACTTGAAAATTTTAAGTGCATTATGATGAATCCTTTTTTTCTTCAATGAGGAATCAGGAATTTGTTGAACCAAGTGATTATTAACAAGAAGAATTTGATTATGAGTATTAGAAATATAGATACTATCAGACGCAGGACTTCCATAAAAAAAATGCATTCTGTTAGAAGTAATTTCCGAAATGATCTCCCGATTGTAATTATTAAAATTCTGCCCATCGAAGCGAGAAAGACCATTTTCGGTGGAAAACCATATATAACCATAGGTATCGGCATAAATATCTTTAATACTATTTTGAGGGAGCGCCTCACTATCGGTATACCATTTGATTATGTACTTGCTTTCCTGAGCATTTGAAATCAAAATGAAAAAAAAATAAAGAAAGAATAGATGAAGCTGAAATAACTTGTTCGACATGGCAGCGTAGGTAAACTGTTTTTCAGAATAATTAGATGTTCATGGCTAAAATAAACGACTTAGGTACAAAGATAAACAGAACTAAATTAGAATCTAAGAAGAGTGTTTAAAGTGATCGTTATAAGGATATTATCTTCCTTTTTTCTCTCTTTTACTGAGGTAAAAAATCAGCAAAATCATAGTGTTTACTTCTTAATTTAATGAAAACTACAATTTTATCGCTTTTAAGCTATGTTGTGAAAGAATAACATGTCATTAAAATTCTACATTAATTGTAATGTTTTACTATGCTTGAAGAAATAAACAAGAATTAAAATTGTAGTGGTGATTCTTAATGGGAAGAACAAAATATAGGAATTTTAACAAATGGTTACTTATAACTTAAGAGTCTCTAAAATAAATAGTTTGATAATCAATTTAACTACTTAAATATGATAATACCATTACACACTTTATAGCACAATAGAAAAAGCTTCTAAAAGCTAAGAATACCATAAACCCCCCATTCCGTCAAAATTATCCTTTGCCAAATAAAATCACAAGGGAGAAGTCTTTATAACCTTAAATATTTTATAAGAGCGCTTCAATGGAAGTCGCTTCCTTGGATATAATAAAGAGTTTAAAAATCTAAAGCTTTATTAATGAATTTAATAATAAATAGTAATTTCAGAGGGAAATACCTTTTGTATTTAATTTCCTTTTTCATTTATCTGTGCTCGAACAGTGCTTTATCACAAGTTCCTTTTGAATGCGATGGATCTGCTTATCTCGTCAGTGCGGTCAATCCCAACCCATCCATATTGCAAATTGTTGATGCGACGGACCCCAATATAGTAACGGCAACCTTGACCCCTTCGCTTCCGGACAGGTATAATGGTATCGGATATAATTTTGAAGATAATTTAATATACGGGATGGTACAGGGAGATAATTCTTCTTTAAATGCTGCCGATATCGTTCAGATAGATGCACAAGGAACAGTGAATGGGTTAGGAGCTCCAACTCCGATAGCCGGACAAGTGCCGGGTTTACCTGTGTGGACCGGTGCCGGAACTCAACGGGTACAATATGCAGCGGGTGTTATGGGAACAGGTAATAAATTATATACCTTTTCCCTTGATGGTACCTCGGCAAGATACATAGTAACGGTGGATATAGCCGCTATGACCTATACGACAAAAAGATTAGAATTTGATAATACACAAGTTGATATTGCTTTTTCATCTTTGACGGGTTTATTATACGGTGTGACTGGAAATCAGGTCATAAGTACTGATCCTACAACAGGGGATCAGGAAATTATAAGCTTGGCATCAGGATCTGCTGCGGTACCAGGAAGTGCAGGAGGCGCCTGGAATGATGTTCAGGGGCGGGTTTATTTTTATTCCAACGGAACCGCACCCAATCGTTTATACAGATATGATCCTCAGACAAGTTTGTTGATCGATTTAACGGCAGTGAATCCCTATGGGACTTTTGATGCTACGGCCTGTTTCCCTACAACTTTAGAAAAAAAAATAGACAAACCGGCAAATGGGATTGCTCCGGGGGATATTGTGGAGGTGGAGTTCAGTATATACAACAGCCAGGCATTACCACAAACGTATGATTTTGAAGATATTCTTCAATCCTCAGATTTAAGTTGGATATCGGGTTCCGTTACGCCGGCATCGCCCGGGGGAGGGACTGTTTCATTTAACGGGCAAACATTAACGATATCTGATATGGTTGTTGATCCTATAGCAACTACCGGTGGTGAGCCCTTAACGTTTACGGTTTCATTTGAAGTTTCAGAAGATGCCTCTGCACTGGCTTGTTATTCCAATCAGGCTACTATAACTACGGGCGGGTTGACTATATATAGTGATAATCCCGATACTTTGGAAGAGGTTGATCCAACAGATTTTTGTCTTACCCTTTGTGAAATCAATGCTCCTGTAGGTGGCGGAAATCAATACGGATGTGCTGAAACGGGAAATATTCCCTTACTAACAGCAACTGCTACGGTAGAAGCCGGGCAAACTTTGACTTGGTATGATGCTCTGACAGGAGGAAATATAGTTACAGATCCCTCTTTAAATTCTGTAGGAGAAATCATCTATTATGCGGAGGCCGATGACGGTAACTGCACCAGTGCCCGGACTCCTGTATTTTTAAAAATTGAAAACAGTCCTGAAATTAACAACCCGGGCGATGAAGTGATTTGTGAGAGCTACACATTTCCGGAGATTACAGGAACCAATCTCAGTGGTAATGAGGCATACTATAGCGGTGCGAACGGTACTGGCACTAAATATCTCCCTGGCGATAGTATTGACAACATAGGGAATAATACCTTTTATATATTTGATCAAATAGAAGCCAGAGATAATTGTGAAGGAAGTTTAACTACAGTATCCAATACGGATTATGTAATCGATAATTTATATGATTCCGGAACTCATTATCAGTATCCTGAGACTTTTGATCCGGGCTTTTGGGATGGGACTGCAAGCCAACAAATTTTATATGATGTGCCCGGAGCTCCTACGGGATCACAGATATATTTGGGAGCTGTTGGTGATATATCATTAGGGGATACGTCAGCTTGTTTTGGTAATGAGGTTAATATTGAGGCACAGATGAATGTTACGAATCAAGGTCCCGGAGACGGGGCTGGATTTTCAGGTAGACTAGTAATCATAAACACGAACACGGATCAGAGTTTATATTCAAGTTCACTTACATATGATTATCCTGCAAATCTAACAACAACAGTAATGGTTTCAGGGGTTGTTCCCGTCGGGGAAGTGGAGGCCGGAAATATCGCAATAATGATGGTCGTTGAAACATTTCACAAAACATCAAAAAATTGGGTGCTTTCCGATTTTAGTGCGAATTATCAATTCTTCCCGGAAAGCCTGCCTGCTTGCTCAGACGAAGAAACATTTACTGTAGATATTATAGAATCTCCTACTA
>NZ_JAZEUN010000023.1:0-69036 GCF_037029175.1 Galbibacter sp. PAP.153
TGTTATACTTTATAAAAACCCGAATGGTTGTTATGACTATTCGGGTTTTTGTTTTTCACCCAAAAATCTTATTAAAACGCTCTGGCAATTCATCTTTTATAAAAAGTTTTTCTTGTGTAATAGGATGGGTAAACTCAAGCGAATATGCATGTAGATATAGCCCTTTACCGTGTAAAACCAATCCTTCGGCACCATATATCTTGTCGCCTAAAACCGGGTTGCCAATACTTGCCAAGTGCTTCCGTAATTGATGCCTTCTTCCGGTTTTTGGAAATAGCTCCACCAAATTAAGTTTTCCAAATCTTTTGGAAACAACCGATTGTTGAACCCTGTAACCCGATTGCGATGCTTTGCCGTCTATTTCGGTTGTAATCTTCCCCCGGGCCGGCATATTGCCAATAGTAACGGCATAATACGTTTTTTCAACTACTTTATTTTCAAACATTTTATTTAGTAAGCGAATGCACTTGTCTGTTTTTCCTGCCAATAGAATTCCTGTGGTGGCATAATCTAGGCGGTGTACAGGTTGGGGAATGGTTGCATCTGGAAGTTGGCCAGGCCGGATATTTTGTGGCAAAGCATTGGCTATGGTTTTAAATTTATTGCCACTTACTAAAATGCCTGCGGGTTTATGCACAAGGGCCAAGTATTCATCCTCATATAAAACCCTGAGCGGGAAAACAAGCTTTTTATTACCGATGGGCTTATCAGGGATGGAAAGCCTAATGGTTTCGCCTCCTTTTATATATGTTGCCGTGGTTCCAACGATGCCATTTACGGATATATATTTTTTCTTAAGTGCCTTTTTTAAAGCCGATTTTGTGCCGATATTTTTAAATATACCAACACCATACTCTTGCAGCCGTACACGGCTTTGTATGTTGGGAACAATATGGGTTTCAATAATATTGATGCCTTTTCGTGAAATTATACGTTATTAATCTGAGTTCGATTATTAATAAACGGTAAGATAGTGCTTAATTACTTATTTCCTGCAACCTAAAAAGATCGTATTCCTCTTTTCTGTACGGATAATCCCAACATCCCATTCTGTGAAACAAGTTGCCGCCAAAGCCTTTTTTGTATATATGAACGCCCCTTAACGGATGAGAATCGTTTAAATTGGGTGCAGAACCAAACATGTCATATTCGGTACAGCCCCATTGCTTGGCAAGTTTTATGGATTCCCATTGTAGTGCATAACTGGCCATTTTATTATTTGGCAGGGAAGCACCATATAAGTAGCTGGCGCGTCTGTGCGACAAAACCAAAAACATGGAAGCCAAAAATTGCCCATCGTAATCGGCCATGAGCATCTTTACGTTGACACCCTTAGCATAGTTATCTTGATTGTTTAATATATGTGCAAAGTAATCTTCATTTTGCAAAGGCATTTGGTGGCGTTTTGCCGTTTCATAATATAGTTTGTACCATTGGCTTATGTGCTCCACGCCATACTCCTTTACTTGTATCCCTTTCTTTTTTGCACGTTTAATATTATACCGGGTGTTATACCTCATGTTGTATAACAAGTTGTCTTCAGCTTGGGCTAAATCAAGAAAAAAAGTGTTTTTGGGCAAGATGTCACTCGGACTTTTATAAAGGTTCCAGTGCGAGGTTTTGTAGTTAACACGAAATTCTTGAACCCTGCTCTGCGGGGGGCCGTTCCAATTTCCCGAACCGTCAAAATAGTCATCTTCATTGGCCCATTGGTTTTTCCACAGCAAATCATAACGTATAAAAACACAGTTAAAGGGGAGTGAAGGTTTTAAGGCTTCGGACAATTCTTCTAAAAAAACACCTTGATTTTCAAAGGTAGGCTCTATTTTTGGCCCATATGGTACATATGCATAGCATAATTCGCTGTTAATGTACTTAATAAGCACCAACAAATCGTCTTGAATGGTCCCTAAATTTCCCGAAGTTTCGCCGAGCAGTACTTTAGACACGGTAATTTCAAATCCGTTGGGGATGTATCCCTGCTCGTTTTTTATTCTCCCCCAATACGGGGTTTGGGGCAATATGTTTGTTGGATTGATGCAATCAACCTCTTTTTTTTCCGCTTTACATAACATCCTGCTGCTTTTTGGCGGCAAAACTAAAAAATACAGTTTGTTTTATAAAAAAACCACTAAACTTTTTCCAACCCGCCCGATGAGGGTCCTTTAGAGGTGGGTTGGCTTAAAAGTTGTACTTTTTTAGGGATTCCCTCCTGTTAAAAAAGGGAAATGGGTTTAAATGGTAATATTAGGAACACGTAGAATTACTTATTCTGTTTTTTATACTCCATTTCATAATCGCTCTTGGTAGTGGCATTATAACCGCTGAGCGTTAATGTATTATTGGAAATTTTCAGCTTTTCGCAATGCTTATCTTCTGTTATGGAAATAATTGTATCGGTAGGCTTTACATTTTGTATGTTATTGTTGTCAAAGGGACATTCAGCATAAATTTTGAACGCTTTAAACCTTGGGGCTTCAGACAGGCCTTCTTCCGTAAATTTTACCGTGGAATTTTTAAATTCAACTTTTCGGAATGGATATTCGGCTTCTTTCCAGCTACCTTGTAAACGCTTGATTATTTCGCTACTTTGTATGTCTGTCCGTTCAACCTTTATACTTTTATTATTCCCTGAGTCTGCTTCGGAAGTTTTATTCTTGCAGGAGACAAGTAATATTGCAAGGAGGATTGAGGAAAGGGATATTTTATATTTTATGCACATGTGTATTCAATTATAAAAATCGGTATTATTTAAAACTTCAAATTGGTGAGAAATTGAACGGGTTATATAATTGCCGCCGGTTCAAGAATCTCATAAATTTACTTAATGGCCTTTGTAATCCCACTTAAAAAACCATTAAAATCAAAAGCATCTCCAGAGGCCAATCCCATACGTACCACTACCAGATCTTTGGAAGGCACGATGTAAACCCGTTGCCCCTGAAAACCATCGGCAAAATAGGCATCCATTGGCGCATCGGGCAGTTTTTCAGGCGTGTTGAGCCAAAAATGACCACCGTACAAACCGTCAGAATTTGGTGCGGGGGTAGCCACGTACGTTGCCCAGTTTTCATCAAAAATCCGGTCGTCGTTCCAATTTCCTTCATGTAAATAGAGCAGCCCAAACTTGCCCCAATCACGTGTGGTTGCCCATCCGTAAGAAGAACCAATAAAATTTCCGGCGGCATCAGTTTCAATAACCATGCTGTGCATTCCGATACGGTCGATTAATTTTTTATATGGAAAGTTGAGGTATTCGGGATACGAATTAAATTCCTTTCGGAGCAGTCCCGAAAGCAAATTGGTGGTTCCCGATGAATAGTTCCAATACGAGTTGGGTGGGTAAGCAGCCTCTTTTTCGGCCTGTACTTTAGTCATGTCATCGGTTAAAAAAAGCATTTTGGTAACATCTGAAATGGTAGCGTAATCCTCCTCCCAAGTCAAACCGCTATTCATATGCAATAAATCGTTGTACGTAATGGAGGCGCGTTCATCGTTTTGCCAAGCATCAACTTTTGCGGGTTCGTCAATGTCCAGCTTTCCTTCATATTGTAAAATTCCGTATAGCGTAGCCAATACACTTTTGGTCATTGACCAACCAAGCATTTTGTTGTCCTTATTTAACGAATCGGCGTATTTTTCAGCAATAATCTGGTCTTTGTAGATCACCAATACCGAACGTGTTTTCTGGGTGCTGTTATTGGCAAAAGCAGTCTCAACGGTTTTTTCAACTTTGCTGTAATCTACATTTTCAAAAACAGTATCTTTTTGCTCGGCATCTCCATATGGATAAGGCAGCAGTGCATTGGTGGTGGTCCGGACGGGCGCCCGGGCGTTCAATACGTCAGTTGGAGCCATTTGGTTAGGGAGCAATACGCAGCCAAGGCCTTTTCGATATACGGCAGTTCGTGGTTTGAGTCCAAATACAGTGGCAGTGGCTTGTCTTGTAGTGGAATTTACCTGGTTTTTGGCAAGTTTTACCGGGGCAAAATTATTATCGTTATTGGCGGTATAGGTTTGAATACGGTGGTCTGTAAACATGCACGAACACATGTTTTTAGCCGAAAAACCACTAATGATATTCAGTTTTGGGTAATTAAAATAAACAACAACCACAAAGGCAAAACAAATAAGAAGGATGGTGTAAAGTGCAAAGCGTTTAAAGTTTTTCACAAGGAAACTAATTTTATCAGTTTATACTTTAAAAATACATAAATTTTGGGGTTTGTGGGGAAAGGAGTGATTAAACATACGTCCATAGCTAATCATTTTTTTGGTGTAAAATACTTGAACAACCATAAACATAGTCTATAAGCCGACTAAAAAACTTTATAACGTTCAACTTTTTAAGCTTATAACTTTCACCTATTTTTGTACCAAAGAATAGTTATGATCGATATAAAGAAGATACGGGCCGACTTTCCTATTTTACAGCGAAAAGTAAATGGGTACCCTTTAGTGTATTTCGACAATGCCGCTACCTCGCAAACACCACGGCAGGTAATAGATTGCATTGTAGATTACTATTCTAATTACAATGCCAACATTCACCGTGGGGTGCATACGCTTTCGCAAGAAGCAACCGATAAATATGAGCAGGCACGCCAGAAAATCCAGTCGCATTTTAATGCCAAGCGTTCGCACGAAATCATTTTTACTTCGGGGACCACGCATGGCATCAATATGGTAGCCAATGGATTTTCTACACTTTTAAAACAAGGGGACGAACTTATTGTTTCGGCCTTGGAGCACCATTCCAACATTGTGCCTTGGCAGATGCTGTGCGAGCGCACCGGCGCAAAATTAAAAGTAATTCCAATGGACGAAGAAGGAATGCTTTTAATGGATGCATATGAGAAACTGTTATCAGAAAAAACCAAGCTGGTGTTTTGCAACCATATATCCAATGCATTGGGTGTTGTAAACCCCATTGAAGAAATTATCGAGAAAGCACATAAGGTAGGGGCCGCTGTACTTATTGATGGTGCGCAGGCTTGTCCGCATATAAAACCCGATGTACAGCAACTGGATGTCGATTTTTACGTAGCTTCGGCACATAAAATGTGTGGACCAACCGGTATGGGCATGCTCTACGGAAAGGAAGAGTGGCTAAAAAAATTACCACCGTACCAAGGCGGGGGCGAAATGATTGCCGAAGTTACTTTTGAAAAAACCACTTATGCAGAGCTGCCTCATAAGTTTGAAGCAGGAACGCCCAACATTTGTGGCGGAATAGCCTTTGGAGCGGCAATCGATTATATGAATAGCGTTGGGTTCGAGAATATACTGGCATATGAAAATGAGCTGCTAACCTACGGTACCGATAAATTGAGTCAGATTCTCGGGTTGAAAATCTATGGGAATTCCAGCAAAAAAGCAGCCGTTATTTCTTTCAACATAGAAGGCATCCATCCATACGATATAGGGACCATTGTAGATAAACTGGGAATTGCTGTTAGAACAGGCCATCATTGTGCACAACCCATTATGGATTTCTTTAAAATACCCGGGACCGTCCGGGCTAGTTTTGCTTTTTACAATACCAAAGAAGAGATAGACGCTTTGGTAGATGCCGTGAAAAAAGCAAAAATGATGCTTTCATAATAAATATTACAATTGCCAAAGAGCACAGCTAGCGATAAGCCCTGTAATAACATATAGAAAAACAGTTGAATAGCCCATATTCTTGTTGTATTTTTGTTGAAAAATAAATTCATGTGAGAACGCAGTGGTTACCCATGGGCAACATTTTTACGCACATTTAGCCATTGCAAAAAAAATTAAACATATGACAATTCAAGAAATTCAAAATGAGATTGTAGACGAGTTTTCCATGTTCGATGACTGGATGCAGCGTTATGAGTATATGATTGAACTCGGAAAATCGTTACCCCTCATTGAAGATCAATATAAAACCGAAGACAACATCATTAAAGGCTGTCAAAGCAAAGTATGGGTACATGCAGAACTGGTCAATGATAAGTTGGTGTTCACAGCAGATAGTGATGCCATTATTACCAAAGGAATTATCGCTATATTAGTAAGGGCATTTTCTAACCAACGACCAAAAGACATCATGGAAGCCAACACCGATTTTATAGACGAAATAGGCTTAAAAGAGCATTTATCGCCCACACGAGCCAATGGTTTGGTAAGTATGATAAAGCAATTAAAACTGTATGCGGTGGCATACCAAACACAATTAAATTAGAAACCAATGAGCGAAACCATAGATACAACAGAACTGGGAGAAAAAATTGTAAAAGTCCTTAAAACCATATACGACCCGGAAATTCCCGTGGACATATACGAACTCGGGTTGATTTACGATGTTTTTGTAAACGAAGACCAGGAAGTTAAAATATTAATGACGCTTACAACGCCCAATTGTCCCGTAGCCGAAACGCTTCCCGTCGAGGTCGAAGAAAAAATAAAAACAATTGATGATGTAAAGGATGCCGAGGTTGAAATTACTTTCGACCCGCCATGGAGCCAAGATTTAATGAGCGAAGAAGCAAAACTGGAACTTGGGTTGTTATAAAACATTCTAAAGAAATACAGTCCGTTATTAATGACTTTTGACCCAAAAAAGACCGAGTTAATTGAAAAGGATGCTTGAAGTTGAACACAAATACGCTTTGAAAATGAGCACGGTCGAGAAGCTTTCCGGGACTTTTCATAAAAACAACAATATAAACAAAGCCCTTGTTTTTGGTTCACGGGCCACGGGAAATTACAGGGCTTCATCAGATGTTGACCTAGCCCTAAAAGGAAATGTTTCCTATAATGATTTAATAAGAATAGAAGCGGCAATAGATGGCTTAATTCTACCTTAAATTTAATATTGTGTCTTATAATAAAATTCAGAATAAAGAATTAATAACGCATATCGATACTTTTGGTAAGTATTGTTTAGCCGAAAATGATAAATAATTGATGCAGGAAGAAATTATAAACAGAGTCGCACAAAGTAAACTGGAAACCTTCAATCTGGAAGATTATTATCCAGAAGGAGAGCGCGTGCTTTTCGATATCAAAGATTGGCTTTTGGAAGGGTTTCTGCTAAAAGAAAAGGATTTTCGTGAAAAGGCCAAAAACCATGATTGGGAGCAATTTCAAGGCACCTATATTGCCCTGACCTGCTCAACCGATGCTATTATACCGGCATGGGCCTTTATGTTGATAACAACTTATGTATCGCCTTATGCCAATAAAGTCATTATTGGAACGTTAGAACAATTGGAGTCGTCTATTTATCAAGATATAATTAAAGACATAGATGTTTCTTTTTATAATGATAAACCCGTAATAATAAAAGGATGTTCAAAAAAACCAGTACCGCAAAATGCATATATTATGATAACGAACAAACTTTTACCAATTGCCAAAAGCGTCATGTATGGTGAAGCATGTTCATCCGTTCCTTTATATAAGAGAAAATAATACACACAAAACCCTTCTGTATCTACTATATGTATTATTTTTACATCAATTTTATGTATAACCAGTTAACTTAAAAAGAATTCAATGAAAAAATTATTAGTAATTGGGGCTTTATTGTTTAGCGCAACGTATAGCTATGCGCAGGATGCAACCGAAGAAGAAACACCAAAAGAAGGGTGGACCAAAGGCGGGACATTTACATTTTTGTTAAATCAATCAGCGTTTAGTAATTGGGTTTCCGGGGGGGATAATAACATATCGGCAACCTTGGGAGTTAATTACGACTTTAATTATTTAAGGGGTGAATGGTCCTGGGACAACAAAGTAATTGCCTCTTATGGTTTGAATAATACAAAAGACCAAGGAACACGTAAAACCGACGACCGATTTGAATTTAACTCCATTGTGGGAAAGGAAGCTTTTGGAAACTGGAGTTATTCGTTTTTTTTAAACCTAAGGACACAATTTACCAATGGATTTGATTACAGTAATGATCCAGATGCCGATTTTCATACATCTGGATTGTTCAACCCTGGATATTTGACGTTTGGCCCCGGTTTGCAATGGAAGAAAAACGAAAACCTTAAGTTCAATTTGGCACCTGCCACGTCTAAAATAACATTTATAAGCGATGACCTTTGGGTTTATGATGACGAGCTGGATACTTTTGTACAGCATAGTGGGGCAGACAATGTAAATGCACTTTCTGCTTATGGCATTGATCCAGGCGATAAAACAAGATACGAATTGGGTTTTTATGCCTCGGGATATTATAAATTTAATTTGATGGAAAACGTCTCGGTTGAAAATATTTTAAACTTGTATTCCAACTATTTGGAAGACCCTCAAAATGTAGATATGGATTATACCATGAATGTGGTTATGAAGATTAACGAATACCTTTCTACAAACCTTAACTTGCAATTGGTTTACGATGATAATGCGGTAAGTGCATTGCAGGTACGTGAAGTATTTGGTTTGGGGGTAAATGTAGGATTTTAAGATAGAAACTTAACTTATTTCAAGCTATTTAAAAGCCCGAAGTTAATAGAACTTCGGGCTTTAATTTATTAAAACCCCTCTTCGTATTCGGGGTATAAAAAGTTGTTGTAAGGAAAACGTGTAATGTGTATTTTACGCACTTCCTCATAAACTTTCTTTCTAAATTCTTCTAGATTTTCTTTGTTGAGCGCCGAGATGAATAAAATAGTGTCACCCATTCTGTTCATCCAAGTGTTTTTCCATTCTTCTAAAGTGAAGTGTTTGGTAGTTTTTTCCGTTACCAAATCATCCTCATCAATGGTTTGATGCTCATAGTTGTCTATTTTATTGAAAACCATGATTGTTGGCTTATCGGCACTTTTTATTTCGTCTAAAACCTGATTTACAGAAGTAATATGTTCCTCAAAATTGGGGTGGGAAATATCTACCACATGCAGAAGCAGGTCGGCTTCACGGACTTCATCCAAAGTACTTTTAAACGATTCTACCAACTGGGTAGGCAGTTTTCTTATAAAACCAACGGTATCGCTTAATAAAAAAGGCAAGTTACCAATAACTACTTTCCTTACGGTGGTGTCCAGCGTGGCAAACAACTTGTTTTCTGCAAAAACATCGCTTTTGCTAATAACGTTCATCAGCGTAGATTTTCCAACATTGGTATACCCTATTAATGCCACACGTACCAATGCGCCACGGTTGCCGCGCTGTGTTTCCATTTGCTTGTCTATTTTTTCAAGCTTCTTTTTAAGCAGGGCAATGCGGTCGCGAACAATACGCCTATCCGTTTCAATTTCAGTTTCCCCCGGCCCGCGCATTCCAATACCCCCGCGCTGGCGCTCCAAGTGGGTCCAAAGCCCGGCTAATCGGGGCAATAAATATTGGTATTGGGCCAGTTCTACTTGTGTCCTGGCATAACTGGTTTGTGCACGCTGTGCGAAAATATCGAGAATTAAACTGGTTCGGTCCAGTATTTTGGCTTTCAGTATTTTTTCAATGTTCTTTTGTTGTGCAGGCGTAAGTTCATCATCAAAAATAACCGTGCCAATATCATTTTCATCAACATAATGTTTTATGTCTTCTATTTTCCCCGAACCAATAAAGGTCTTGGGATTTGGAATATCTATTTTTTGAGTAAAGCGGGCACCTACCTCCCCACCGGCGGTATATGCTAAGAACTCCAGCTCATCTAAATATTCTTTCGACTTTTCCTCATCCTGCTCTTGGTTAATAATACCAACAAGCACCACTTTTTCAAGTTCTAATGTCTTCTTCTCTAGCATAAAATATAAGTATATTGCAAAGGTACATAAATGATTTTTTTATTTTTATAACATGAACGAGAACAATTTGCATACCATCGCTTTCTACAATTTAGAAAATCTTTTTGATACCCTGAACGATCCGCACATTCTGGACGATGATTTTACCGAGGACGGCCGACTTAATTGGACCGAAGAGCGTTATGAAAATAAAATTCATAAACTTGCAATGGCCATTTCCAAAATAGGCAAGGAAGGCAACGAAGCCCCGCCTGTGGTAATCGGGCTTGCCGAAGTTGAAAACAAAAAGGTACTTAACGACCTTGTTAACGCCGGTCCGCTAGTTAAGTATGCTTATAATTTTGCCCATTTTAATTCGCCAGACGAAAGGGGAATAGATACTGCGCTGCTTTACAGAAAGGAATACTTTGAGTTTATCGATGCGGAGCCCATTCCGCTTTTGGTGTACAACGAGGGCCATATAAGAGACCGTACAAGGGATATTTTGTACGTTATTGGCAAGTTAAACAACGAGACGGTTCATATTTTTGTTAATCATTGGCCGTCCAGGCGACAAGGAGCCGAAGAAACTTCGTATAAAAGAATAACCGCAGCCAATAGGGTAACGGCACGAATAGATCAAATAAAAAAAGAGGAAGAAAATCCTAGACTTATCATTATGGGCGATTTTAACGACGACCCTAATTCCCCAAGCATTAAAGAGCATTTGCTTCAGCCAGATTTGTACAACCCAATGGAAACCCTGTTGATTCCCCTTGAAAGAGGAAGCTTAACACACAAGGCAAACTGGAATCTCTTTGACCAGATTATGATCTCTACCAATTTTTTTGACGTATCGAACAGCAATTTGGAATTTCTGAAAGCCGATATCCTCGATATACATTTTTTAGAAGAATGGAACGAAAAATACAAAGGATTTCCCTTTAGGACGTATGTCGGGAAAAAATATTTGGGAGGCTACAGCGACCACTTTCCTGTTTATATTTTACTGAAGGAAAAATAATTGTGGGAATTTTTGGGAATTTATCAGTGTGCCAACCTTAATTTTTACTACTTACAAGCTATTTTTTCTTTTAAATGCAAAAAACATCGATGAAATACACTTTTATATACAGAAAAATACTACATAAAAAGTAGTAATATGATTTCAAATATTGCTTTTTTATGTAGTTCATCGAAAAATCATATGCATTTCATCGAATAAATCGCGCATTTTATCGGGTAGATTTGGAATTACTCTTACTTTAGAAATACCAAATCGCAATTACTATGAAAAGTATTAAAACTAACCCGACCGTTTCAACTGTACTTACAGTTATTCTTTTTTTTAGTATTCAAACTACAATAGCGCAACAGCAATTTAGAAGAGATTCCCATGTAAATGAAGTGCAGGGCAAAGTCCTTAAGTCGATTTCCTCAAGATTAAAAAAACGTGCTTTGTTACACCGTCAAGAAGCACATAGAATAGCATTATCTAAAGGGTGGGAAATCTCTAAGAGACTTCCCAACGGAGGTTTTATGGAGTTGGAAAAAATTGGACCGGACGGAGCGCCAATATATTTTTCTACACACAACGATAATGTTGTGACTTCGTCTAGGTCTAATTCTTTGTATCAAACAGGTGCCCTTCACCTGGATGTAGACGGTTTAGGAATGTATGTTGGGGTTTGGGATAGTGGAAATGCCTTAATGACACATCAGGAATTTACGGGCCGGGTTCAGTCGGGAGATAATTCCAAAAGGTCGAGCGGGCATGCTACCCATGTTTTGGGAACCATTTTGGCAGCGGGGGTAGACACCAAGGCAAAAGGAGTGGCCTTTAATGCTGAAGGTGTTACTTTTGATTGGTCCAACGATGAAGCCGAAGTAGCAGAAGCCGCCGCAAACGGAATGTTATTGTCAAACCACTCATACGGGATTAGTGCCAAAACAATTCCAGATTGGTATTTTGGTGCATACATTTATCAAGCTCAAGATTGGGATGAGATTATGTACAATGCCCCCTATTATTTAATGGTAACTGCCGCTGGAAATACACAGCAATATCAATACAACGAAACTCCAATAGTGGGCACGGCCAGCGACGCATATGATCTTTTATTGGGATATGCCGTTGCCAAAAATGGATTGACGGTTGCCGCGGCCGATAAAATAGTTTTGGATGACGAAGGTAATTTATTGAATGCCGAAATAGCATCGTTTAGTAATTTCGGCCCTACCGACGACGGAAGGATCAAACCGGACATTACCGGAGAGGGTGTCGATGTATATTCGGCTTATAATGATAACGACACAAGCTATTTATCGCAATCTGGAACTTCTATGGCGGCTCCCGGCGTTACCGGAGCATTATTATTACTTCAGCAATATTACAAAGAAACGCATGGAAATTTCATGAAAGCAGCCACGCTTAAGGGGTTGGCTTTGCATACTGCCGACGAAGCAGGTGATTTTCCCGGTCCCGATTATAAATTTGGTTGGGGGATTATCAACACAAAAAAAGCGGCCCAAACAATTTCAAAAGCCGGGTTTGAATCGGTAATAAAAGAAGAGAATATAAAAAACGGAGGCGTGTACACCTTTACCGTTAATGCAGAAGAAGGACAGGATTTAATGGCTTCCATTTCCTGGACAGATCCTGCAAATGCCAATAAAAATGAAGGAAAATTAAACGACCAAACCGCAGTATTGGTAAACGACCTTGATATTGCAATTACTAAAGACGGGGAAGAAGATGTTGTGTATTATCCATGGAAGTTATCGGCATCAAATGTAAACAACGCGGCTCAAAAAGGGGTGAACAATGTAGATCCATTTGAAAAAATAGAAATCCCCAAAGCATCGGGTTCCTACACAATAACGGTAACCCACAAGGGTAATTTGGCAACTGTATCTCAAGATTTTTCCTTGGTTGTTACCGGAACAAAAGGAAGCGATTGTGTACTTGACACCCCTCAAGATTTAACAACTTCTGCAATAAACGAAAATTCTGCTACCATAGAATGGGAACATGTAACCGATGCCATATACGAAATTGCTTACCGTGAGCATACCAACAATAAAAGTACAGCCGTAAACTGGAACACTGCTTTGGTTACCGAAAATAATTACAAACTCGAGTCATTGTCGCAAAACACGGTTTACGACTGGAAAGTAAGAACCCTTTGCTCTGAGTTGGCCGAATCTGAATATAGTTTGCTTAAAAGCTTTAAAACCAAGCTTCTAGATAATGAGGCGCCTGGTAAGCCTGTAAATATAGCTGTTTCTGCCTTGACGCAAACTTCTTTTAACCTACAATGGGCAAAGTCTGATGATAATGTTGCCACAGTTAAATATGAAGTTTATATAGATGATATTAAAATACAGGAAACATCAAATAACACCATTTCGGTTAGCGGGTTACAGGCAGATACTTCTTATAAAATAGAAATAATAGCGATTGATGCGGCCGGGAACCCTTCAGAAAAAAGTACGGCCTTGGCTATAAACACCCTTTCGGAAGAAAGCCTTTCCGATGAAATTGCATTCAACAATTTTGAAAACGGAATCGGGACATGGAGAGCAGCAGGAATTTGGGGAGCAAGCAAGGGTAAATATGCCTTGGATAAATCTATTGCGGCCAGCAGTAGGGAAACGGGAATTGCTGCTATTCAAACTCCTAAAATGAATATACTGCCTTACGAAAAAATTACGGTCGATTTTTATTTGCTGGCTACTGCTACAAAGAACAATGACAAAGTGGTGGTGTATTACAATAACGGGACCGGTTGGAACGAAATAGAAACATATGTTGTTAATAAAGAAGTAGAGGACGGTTATTTTTATAGAGCAACATTGTCTATAGACAACAAAGAGGTTAAATTTTCTGAAAATACCCAAATAAAGATTGAAACACAAATTTACAATGAAACCACCAGTGTTTATATAGATAATGTAAGTATTAAGGGTTATGCTAACACCGCAAATAGAGTTAGTTCTTTAGACAAACTTGCCGCAATGGAGCAAAGCGAGCTGCTTGCTACTAAAAATGATATTAAAAGAATAAACGTATACCCTAACCCAACGATAAACAACATAACCATAAACGGGCTTACAGAAACCAATGGCGATTATCAGATTTTTAATGCCGCCGGAACGTTGGTGGACCAGGGAAATGGTTATAAAAAGCAAATAGACGTATCTAATTTCCCAGCGGGACTTTATATTGTAGCTGTTCAGGAAAATGGAAAAATGACCGGAGCGAAGTTTTTAAAGCAATAAGGGCATCAACCTATTTGATCTGCATGAATAATGGCCGATCTAGACATGTAGAATTTCCTGCTCATCCAAAAGGGCGTTTCCACGTAGGCGCAAAAATATTTGAGCTACGGCAATAACATCTTTTTCACAATACGTAATAATTCGGTCGATATCATTTTCAATATAAAAAACGTGTTTTACCATGCTTCCATCAATATCGTCTTTTGGCGATGGGATATTAAGAATATTGGTTAAAAGCTTTAATGAAGTATAGTGTTTATAATCGCCGAATTTCCATAAATCCATGGTGTCCAAATGTGGTATTTCCCATGGTTTTTTACCAAAAAGGTTCAATTTTGAAGGTAATTTTATTCCATTAATAATCATCCGTCTGGCAATAAAAGGAAAATCGAATTCTTTGGCATTATGTCCACAAAGTAGTTTGTAGGGCTCTTGGTAATGTGTTTCCATAAGCGATTTAAAGTCGGTTAAAATTTGACGTTCTTCTCCGTGAAAAGAAGTTACCCGGAAGTTGCGTTTGTTGCCTTTAAATGTAAAATAGCCTACCGAAATGCATATAATTATACCAAATTCGGCCCAAATCCCGGCACGGTCATAAAACTCACCGGCAGTAAACTCATCTTTGCGCTGGTACTGTGTTTTCTGTTCCCAAAGCATTTTTTTATCATCGTCCAGTTCGTGGTATTCTTTGTGTTGGGGAACCGTTTCAATATCTAGAAAAAGAATGTTTTCAAGACTTATTTTATCTAGCATCGTTAAGAATTTTATACGATTCGTCAATATATTGATATATATCCTTGCTGAAAGAATTTATGCTGTTATTTGAAGTCCTGTCCCCCAACCTAACAATGATGAAATTGTCTTCCGGTTGTACAATTACGTATTGCCCCAAATGTCCGCGGAGCATAAAAAAGTCCTTTTCCTTATAATGTAAAAGCCAAAGCCCATAACCGTACATGGGGCCGTCTTGAAACCTTGGTTTTGTAGCTTTTGCCACAAAAGTTGAATCCAACAGTTGCTTCCCGTTCCATTCCCCATTGTTTTTATATAGTTTGCCAAAACGGGCAAAATCCCTGGCAGTGGCGGCAATGCAACAATAAGCCTTTGCAAGGCCGTGCTCTTTACTGTCCAATTGCCAAAATGCCATATTGGTGGCGCCCATGGGTTGCCAAAAGCTTCGTGATAAATAATTGGAAAGCGTTTGCCCGGTTGCCTTTTCAATGACCATGGCCAATAATTGGGTGTTGCCGCTTAAATAATTAAACGATTTACCGGGCTCGTCCACTACTTTTAGGCCTAGAATTATTTTAGCAAGGTCGTCATCAAAATAGGCACGGGTTGTAATGGAAAACGGACTGTAATAGGCTTCGTCCCAATTAAGGCCGCTAGCCATGGACGCAAGGTCGCCAACAGTCATTTTTTTACCTAAATCGGTATTAAATTCTTCAAAAAAATCGGTTGCAGGCTGATCTAGACTTTTTATATAGCCCTCCTGAATGGCTTTTTGCATTAATGAAACCACCAGGGTTTTTGCCATGGAAAATGAGTTGGTTTGGCTATCTTGGTCGTAATCATCATAATATTTTTCCCTTAAAATAGTGTCGTTTTTTATAATAAGAAATGCAGCCGTTCCGTATTCTTGATGAAGCTTGTCAAGATTTTCGGACAAAGAGTTTTTATATGAAGCTGCTTCCGGCCACGGTTGCGGATTATTCCCTTTCTGAATGATTTCATTGTCGAAATAGCTGTAATCGTCAATAAAAGCAGTGGAATGTCCTGTTAAATAGGTTACACGAACGGCCTTTATCATGTAAGCATACCCAAAAATATACAAGAAAATCAACCCTATTCCAACGATAAAGAGCATAGCTCTAAAAGTTTTGACGACTAGTTTCATGAAATTTTGATGAAATTAAGCTAAATATAGTAATATTTCTATTAAAACAAAGATTGCTGTGCCGATGGGTTTTCGTGTTCCAAAAGCCATTTTTTACGCCATAAGCCACCGGCATAGCCCGTAAGCGAACCGTCACTACCAATTACACGATGGCAAGGAACAACAATCCATAACGGGTTTTTACCATTGGCGGCGGCCACCGCGCGAATGGCTTTTACATCGCCTAACTTTTTGGACAATTCTAGGTAACTGGTGGTTTTTCCGTAAGGAATTTCCAGTAAGGCGCTCCATACTTTTTGTTGGAATTCGGTGCCTTTTGGAGCGAGTGGAAAATCAAAATCTTTTAATGTTCCTTCAAAATAGGCTAAAAGTTGCTCAACGGCATTTTTTAATTCATCAGGGATGGTTTTTGAAGTTTGTGCTTCATCATTTAATACGGTAATGGAGGAAATCCCGGCAGTATCTCCGGTAATTTTGGTCTTTCCCAAGGGAGTATTAACTATTGCCTGTATCATCTTGTTTTCCTTCTTCAATAGCTTTTTCAAAAATACCCATACGTTCGGCACGTATTTGCCAGTTTCGGCGTGCCAATAGCTGAAGGTCTTCTACATTGTCGCTTTCGTCCACAATTTCCAGTCCGAGCATGGTTTCAATAATGTCCTCCATGGTAACCAAGCCACTTATGGAGCCATATTCATCAACAACCAAAGCAATATGATCTTGATTTCCTATAAATTTTTGAAACAGTTCCGGTAACGGAATACTTCGTCTTGCAACTAAAATATCGCGTCGGAGTGTGCTGAGTTTTTCTTTTCCCGACCCATCGATCATGGCTTCCAAGACCTGATCTTTTAAAACAAACCCGGTAATATTGTCTACATTGTTTTTATAAACGGGAATACGGGAAAAGCGTAGCTTGGGATTCTTTTCAAAGAACGTTTCGATGGAAGTATCTTCCGAAGCGGCTTTCATCACTGTTCGGGGGGTCATGATATCTTTGGCCAGAATTTGGTCAAAGCGCATCAGGTTTTTAATCATGGTCGATTCAGACTCCTTAAAAACGCCTTCTTCATGAGCAATATCGGCCATGGCCGTAAAATCTTCCCTGCTAAAGACCGAGCCGTGTGCGTCTTTTCCGCCAACTACTTTGGTGGTAAGTTGAAGCACCCAGATAATGCCTGTCCATTTCAATACAAAAATCATAATGGTCAAGGTCTTGGAGGTAAAATTGGTCAATTGTCTCCAGTAGGTTGCCCCGATGGTTTTTGGGATAATTTCGGAAAGTACCAAAATTAAAAAAGTCATAATAGCCGAAACAATACCAACAAAGTTGACGCCATAGATATTGATGTCGTAAGGAAGTTTTTCGGCCTGAACACCTACCAAAATAGCTCCAACCGTATGTGCAATGGTATTGATGGTTAAAATAGCGATAAGCGGTTTATCGACATCGTGCTTTAATTTTTCCAAAGTAAAGGCATAAGCTTTTCCCTCTTGCTTTTTAACATTGATGTATGTTGGGGTTACACTCAAAAAAACAGCCTCTAAAACAGAGCACAAAAAAGAGAAAAATATAGAAATAAGGGCAAAAAAAATAAGTAATCCCATACGAGTGATTTATGGCTAATTTAAGTATATATCTGTTAAGAACCAAGAAACGGTTTTAGGACGGCCGTTTTAGTTTAATTGTAAGCGGCATTTTACCAACCTATATACTTTGGAGGCTCTATGTTGTTAAGGTTAAGGTAAACAATAAGTTGACCCCGGTGATGTGTTACGTGATCCTGCAATAAGTTAAGGGTTTGTAGTTTGGTTTTTTCGCCGGCAAA
Organism: Galbibacter sp. PAP.153; assembly: GCF_037029175.1. Lineage (NCBI taxonomy): Bacteria > Pseudomonadati > Bacteroidota > Flavobacteriia > Flavobacteriales > Flavobacteriaceae > Galbibacter > Galbibacter sp. PAP.153. The sequence goes on from NZ_JAZEUN010000023.1 coordinate 17,712, forward strand.
GAAATCGACTTTTTGTTTTAGGTCGGTTTCCCGTGTTTTTTCGATTGCATTGTAGACATTGTTGAAAGAGGCAATCAAGGCATTAATCAAGGCTTCTTTATTGGCGTATTTTTTGTGAGCATCAATTTTTGGGGCATTAAAATAGGCATTCCCCAGCCAATCCATGTTCTGTTTTATATGAAGTAATTGTTCCTCAAAGGTCATTTCCCTTTCGGTAGGTTTGAAAGTATAATTTTCCTCGGGCATTAATTCGGCAATTTTTAACAGGTAATCTTTCGAATTGTTCCATTTTTCTAAAAATGCTGTTATGGGTGTATCCTGTGCTTTCATTATAAAAGAAAATAGGGCAAGGGTAATAAAAATCAGTTTTTTCATTTAGGCCTTGAATAAATTACAATGTAAAATACACCATATCAAGTAAAATGAGATATCTCACATCTGTTCGATATGACGTATTGTTTGAATTTTTATGAGATTAATTTCACCACATCTTTGGCAAAATAGGAGGCAATAATGTCGGCACCGGCTCTTTTTATGGCCATGGTTTGTTCTAAAACAACCGCATCGTGATCGAGCCATCCTTTTTCGGCCGCTGCTTTAATCATAGCATATTCGCCACTTACCTGATATACGGCAATGGGCACTTGAAAAGCATTTTTTAGGTCGCGTACAATATCTAAATAGCATAAGCCCGGTTTTATCATTACAATATCGGCGCCTTCATCTATGTCCATCTGGGTTTCTTTTATGGCTTCTGTCCGGTTAGAAGGGTCCATTTGATAGGTTTTTTTATCTTTTGGAATATCTTTTGCGTCTACGGGAGCCGAATCTAAGGCATCGCGAAACGGACCATAAAAAGCGGATGCATATTTGGCACTATAACTCATTATTCCGGTATTGTAAAAGCTTTCGTTTTCCAGTGTTTGCCGCATGGTTAAGATCCTTCCGTCCATCATATCGCTTGGAGCCACAAAATTGGCGCCGGCCTGAGCGTGCGAAAGTGCCATTTTTGCCAGTACCTCGGCAGAGGCATCGTTTAAAATTTCGCCATTTTCCACAATACCGTCGTGCCCATAAGCAGAGTAGGGGTCTAATGCAACATCGGTCATTACCAGGATATCTGGAACGGCATTTTTTATGGTTTTAATGGCGCGTTGCATCAATCCGTTTGGATTCAGGGCCTCGGTGCCTTTATTGTCTTTTAAGTTTTCGGGTACTTTTACAAACAATAACACCGATTTTAACCCAAGTTGCCATAATTCTTTTACTTCCTTTTCAAGTAAATCCAGACTAAACCGGTAATAATTGGGCATGGAAGCTATTTCTTCTTTTGTGTTTTTTCCTTCAACCACAAAAAGCGGCACCAAAAAATCGTTAGGGGTAATAACAGTTTCTTGAACTAGGTTCCTAATGGATTCATTGCTTCTTAAGCGTCTGTTTCTTTTTAGCGGATACATAATTGTCGAATTTACTAGTTTTAATTTAATCTTCTTTAGGTAAGTTAAGTTTTTCGTTGATTTTGTCTGCTGTTTTGGTAAGTGCCTTGGGGGCCGGAAAGCGATAGCCTACATGCACATTTACATAGGTAATATTATCGCTTAAACGCATATAGTTGTTCAGTTTTTGTTTTAAAAAAATAACATTGCCCTGTACGCCATAAAAAAAGCGGTTGTAATTAAAGCTTACGCCTGCATTAAGGGCAAACTCATACAAGGGTTTTATGGATGTTTCATCGCCAAAATTGTTGTAATTTAAACCAAATCCCGCAGAAGTGCCCGCAGTGAGTAAAATATTTTTACCTATTACATAATTGTAAAAATATGAAGGTGCCAAGGCTATATTAAAGGCACCGTTATTATTGTCGAACCCGCTGGATTCCATGACAAAGTTTGTATAAAACCAATATACGCTCGGCATAAAGCTCCCGGCATTTTTACGCTGCCATTCGCGTTGCCCGATGGTTGCCCTGTACGAGAAGTTTTCGTTGAAGGAATAGGCAATAGAGCCACCAATTTTATTGGTTTCAAATTTTGGAGCTTCTGTTCGGGTACCATCATAGCTAATGTCGAATCCTTTTTGATGATAAAAGCTTAAATTACAGACCCAGCCTTTGTAAAAGCCCCTGAAATTAAGGTTATAGATTTCGGCATTGCTGTCCGGGTCATTTCCGGGCAGAAAGTTAGGGGAGATGCCCACGCCAAATTCAATTGCACGGTATTGTACATTTAGAGCGATTCGTTCTTTTTTATTGGGGATAATGTTGTATTTTATATCGTCGTTTTCATTGGTGAAAAAGAAATTGTTTGGGGCATTGATAAACAATAGTTTTAGGGCAATTTTATCGTGATATTTTTGAATATAGTTAGTGCTTGCCGTACTGTCTACTTGCGCAAAACAATAAGAACCCGCAAAAACAAAACAAATAAAAAGTTCCTTTTTTATACCCATTTTCTTGGTTGTTTTAGTGCATTGACCAATTTTTCTTCCTTACTCCCCTTTTCCGGATGATGGTCGTAAACCCATTGTACATGTGGCGGCAGGCTCATTAAAATACTCTCAATACGGCCATTGGTTTTGAGCCCGAACAAGGTGCCTTTGTCGTGCACCAAATTAAACTCTACATAACGTCCACGGCGTATTTCCTGCCAATTTCTGTTTTCATCTGAAAAAGGGATATCCTTTCTTTTTTCAACAATAGGAACATATGCCTCTAAAAAACTATTGCCAACTTCGGTTACAAAATTGTACCAATCTTCCATATTCATGCCGTTTTCAGCTTTGCAGTAATCAAAAAACAAGCCGCCAATTCCGCGGGCTTCATTTCGGTGAGCATTCCAGAAATAGTTGTCGCATTTCTGTTTAAAATCGGGGTAAAAAGCTGCATCGTGCTTATTGCAGGCTATTTTGCATACTTGATGGAAGTGTTTGGCATCTTCTTCAAATAAATAATATGGGGTTAAATCTTGACCACCGCCAAACCAATTATCGATGACTTCTCCTTTTTTATTATACATTTCAAAATAACGCCAATTGGCATGAACGGTCGGGACAAATGGATTTTGGGGGTGTAGCACCAAACTCAGTCCGCAGGCAAAAAAATCGCAATCATTCATATTAAAATATTTTTGCATGGCCGGGGCAAGCGGACCGTGAACAGCCGAGATATTTACGCCGCCTTTTTCAAAAACGTTGCCGTTTTCTATAACCCGCGTTCTTCCCCCACCGCCTTCGGCACGTTCCCAAAGGTCTTGTTGAAAAGAGGCTTTCCCATCAATTGCTTCCAGTTTGGACGTAATGGTGTCTTGCAGGTTTTGTATGTATTGATAAAACTTTTCTTTCATGTTGATTTCATTTTTTATATGAAATTAATTTGGCTTCAATAATGGTGAGCACGCTGTAATATAAAACCCCCATAAGTAATCCTGTTTGCGGGGCATCTAAAAACAAACCTCCCGAGCCTCCCGAGCTGTTTTTAAGCTCGTTGTACCCCGAGGTGTTTAAAAATTCGTTTGTAAGTCCAAAAGGGGGAAGTATTTTTGAGCTAAAGGCTACTATAAATAGTAATACGAAATAGGCAATAAGGGCAATAATAGAAAAAAGAATAGTTCGGTCTTTTAATTTTTTATCGACATTAAAAAAGGCAAAACGCATTCTGTTTAAAATTACAAACATATAGGTAATTAAAATAACGTTATTGGGCATCGATTTATTAAAAGCATAAGCGAAAAGACCGTAAAAGGGGACAAAGACGATAAGCGACCATTTTTTGGGCATCAATGCCATAAAAACACCCGAATGTACCAACACAAACTCAAAGGCCATTAACGACGACATGGAATAGATTTTTTCTGCTTGGTTGAGTTGTGGGAAAAACCAGAGTTGCAAAAATTGGTATACAATAAATGTATTCATTAAAATACCAGCATATTCAAATTGTCTGTCGTATTTTTCAATGATCCTAACCGGCATTTTTATGAGTGTTTCTTAGAAATTGTTTTTTTGTACCTGAATTTTATATCCCCAGTAAGAACATCGAATGTCATTTTTATGGCATTTTTCACAATAAATTTCATACTGTATAGAATCTTCTTTTCGCCCGGCACTTGCTCAATGAATTTTTGTGTAAAAGCGTCATGGCTTACGATAAAACTTTCATTCATGTAATTAGGAACCCACTCAGCAGTTAGCTCGTTGCCATCCTTGTCATAAAATCTAAAGGACTTATAATCAATATTGAGGTAGTTTTTAAAGCTTATAATGGCCGTACTATCAGATAATTTAAAATGGTAATCGGCATCCTCTTCTACGGAGGATGTTAGATGAACGGTTTCCCTTTTGGTGGGGCTATTTGTGGTAATATCCAGTTTGACTTTTGCTACCATACTTTCTTTTTCCTTTTGGTACAAACCTGGATGATAAGGCCCCATATACATTGGTGTGTAGTATTTTATATTGGTATTGGGCTTTATATTCATGGTTTCTCCATTTTTATCTATAAAACGAATAGCATTTACCTCTGCATATGTTCCGGTTAAAAGAGAATCTAAAACAGCTGCATTTTTGTTTCTATATCCGGAAAGAAAATACATATTGCTGAGACCGGGACTATCAATGGTTAAGCTATCTAAAGATTGCCCGATAATTTTTTCGAGTTTTTCTTTATCGGTTGTCAAAGGGTTTTTCTTATAAGTATATGTTATAGGGTCAAAGCCTAAGTTGCTATATTTCATATAGCTGAGATAATTCAGGGCAGGTTCTATTGCCATGTATTCATCATACATGTTTGGGGCTTCATAATTTTCGGCCTTGTTTATCATTAAGGTGATTACGTCGTCACCATACGATATATACTTGGTGTAAAGAGGTATTCCTGTTTTCTTGTCCAAAATGTATTTTACGGCCATATAGATGGTGCCGTGTTTTTCTTCCAAAGTACTCTTTCCGTATATGATGACTTCTTTCCTATTGATGTTTTCAACTGTATAGTGAAACGTTACGGGTTGTGCTTTGGCATCGAGTAATTTACTTGAAATTGAATCGGTTGTACTCCAAGAATATCCTTTTTTTAAAACAATGTCTTTGTATAGTTTATTGTAAGTGGGATTGCAATACTTCCCCAATTCTTTTAAGATATCTTGTACTTTATTAGCATCCTCCATATTTTTATGGCTTACCAGTTTCATAGTTCCTTCATCAATCTGAAAGATAAATGGTTTGGATGTTAATTGTCGAATTTTTGTGCTATCCCTTCCCAAACTTTTAGGGTTTCTGCTGTCGATGTTAAACCCCATAGAATTCAATTGAAACCTGTTGACCTTCATGTTGAAACTTGCATCGTCCTTTAAGAAAGTGGCTTCGATATCTGTTTTAAGCGCTAGTTCAATAACGGATTCTTTTAAAATAAGAAATTCGGTTTCAAAGGAATAAGGATGATCTTTTTTAGGATTGAATTCCAGTTCTTGACCGAATCCTTTAACAACGGAAAATAATAGTATAAAAATGATGAGCTTATGCATGTTGAAAATGGGATGTGTTTTTAAGAATTATCTTTTTGGAAATCGTTTTTTTACTTCTTCATTATAATCGTCTACAAATTTTTCAAACCATTCACTGGATTGCTTTTGAAGCGATCGCATAATTTCAGTATAATCAGCAAAGGAATCTTTGTGGATGCCACCTTGGCATGCTATTCTATGCGTTATGTCCGGAAACATAGGTTCTGGTGGAATTTCTACTTTTTTAAAGCGGATGTTATGCTTTACATTTTTTTTCTTGAACAGGACATCGTCCGGTTGTTCGGTGACAATTCGGGCAAGGCTTACAACATCATTCTCGAATAATGGGTCGGCAAATTCGGATAAAGGAATGAACCCTTGATCATCCATTTTAAACTGATAATTTTCAAACGTGAATACATCTATACAATTATTAATATAAACTAAGGTTTTTAAAACAAATGCTGAGGAATTGACGGTTGAAACTTTTTCGCTCAGGTCTAGCTCTTTCATCAACTTATGATGAAGGTCTGTAGTCGATAAAGCATTGTTTTGCCGATATATTTCTTCAAACCAAATGCGTCCCATTTTATTGTTGTGCAAGTCCATTGCTTTCTCTAAGTCTTTATTCGCAAAAGCCGATTCATGCCAATCGGTTATGGTTTTTGCCCAATCCAATGCCTTGGAAAGGCTCTTTCCTGCTTTGGTTGAACGATAGGCAATTAACATGTTCCACAGTGCATGCCTGTATGCATTGGCTTTGTTGTTTTTATGGTGTGTCTTGCCAAAATAGCTGGTAGACATGCCTATGCATTGCTTAGTGGCTTTTACAAAACAGTAAAAAAAAATAGGCCGCATTAATGCAAAATAAACCAACTTAATAAGCTGTTTCCATGAAAGCGACTTTATGATGCGTCCGAGATTCATTTTATTTGTGTTCGTATTCTTTGACCGCTTCGATAAAGGCTTTGGCATGGTCTACGGGAATATTTGGTAAAATTCCGTGCCCCAGATTCACGACATATTTATCTTTCCCAAAGGCATCGATCATTTCGTGTACCATTTTCTTAATGGTCGGAATGGGTGATAGCAATCGGGATGGGTCGAAATTCCCCTGTAAAGTGATGTTCCCGCCGGTTAAATACCGTGCGTTTTTAGGCGAGCATGTCCAATCTATGCCCAAAGCAGAAGCTTTACTTTTTGCCATATCATTTAAAGCAAACCAGCAGCCTTTTCCAAATACAATTACTTCGGTTTCACCGGCCAAGGCCTCTACGATTTGGTAGATGTATTTCCAGGAAAACTCTTGATAATCAACAGGAGAAAGCATTCCGCCCCAAGAATCGAAAATCTGAACGGCATTAACCCCGTTTTTCACTTTTTCTTTGAGGTAAAGAATAGTAGTGTCGGTTATTTTTTGGAGCAAAGCATGGGCAGCTTCGGGTTGCGAAAAGCAAAAACCCTTGGCAGTATCAAAACTTTTTGAGCCTTTTCCTTCAACCGCATAACAAAGAATGGTCCATGGGGAACCGGCAAAACCGATTAGCGGAACTTCGTTGTTCAACATTTCTTTGGTAAGCTTAATGGCATCCATAACGTAGCCCAGTTCTTCATTGATATCGGGAACAATTACCTGATCGACGTCTTTGGCTGTCCGGATTGGATTTGGCAACCATGGCCCCAGGCCGGGTTTCATTTCCACTTCAATGTTCATGGCCTGTGGAATGACCAAAATATCTGAAAATAAAATAGCCGCATCGGGCTTAACAATACGAATGGGTTGTACGGTAATTTCGGCGGCCAACTCTGGTGTTCGGCAGCGGGTAAAAAAATCGTATTTGTCTTTCAACGCCATAAATTCGGGCAAATACCTTCCTGCTTGGCGCATCATCCAAACCGGGGGCCTTTGCACGGTTTCTCCTTTCAGGGCTTTTAAAAAAAGGTCGTTTTTTATCATGTTTTTATTTTTCTACAAGGTTGAGTTTTTGTTGAATCCCAACGTTTTGTTTTTTACACCTACAAGGTTTTTTGGAAACCTTGCAGGAAGCTTAATGTTCTTTAAAATGCTTGATTACCTGAACAAGCACATTTTCAATAGTGGTCCTGTTGGCGGTAATGATATTGTTGGTGTGTTTTCTGGCTTCAGCCTCAGTGGTTTTTCCAAGGCAGAAAACGGTGGTGTCTTCAAATAAATTCCGCTGTGCATAGCTTTCTACGGCACTGGGGCTAAAAAATAAAATCCCATCATATTGACGAATCATGTTTTTAGAAGTAAGCCTGGTTTTGTATACCTGAATTTCGTTGAGCTTAATATTGTTTTTCCGGAGCATTTTTGGCAGTTCTTCCCTGCGGAGGTTGCCGCAAAACAGGTAAAAATCCTTGTCCGGGTGTTTTGCCACAATTTTGTTTGCCAGTGCCCCAGCTTGATATGCTTTTTCAACTACATTGAAATCATGGTGTTTAAGCAGGGCTTCGGTTTTATCGCCTACACAAAAGCAATTTTTTATTTTTATGGAACGGTCCAGAATTGCATTTACTGCATTTTTACTGGTAAAGATTGCATTTTCAATGGTTTCGGGAGCCTTAAACGATATCGGGGCTATTTCAATAAAATCTTCTTCAATACATTGAATGGCTGCTTCTTCTAAAATATTTTTTTGTGTAACGCTAAGTCGTTTCGTACTTAAAATTTCGATCATTTCTTACAATCCTTTTTATCATTTAGAAATTTCTTCTCCAAAATTGGAAATGTCTTCGTTTCTTCCAAAAACTATTAAAAGATCATTTTTTTGAATACGTGTGTTGTTGTCGGGCAAACCTATAACTTCCTTTTTTTTGATTTTGTTGCCCAAGAAGTTCTTTTTGTTGCAAGGGCGTATAATGGTAACCACGTTGAGGTTGTATTTTTTTCTGAAGTCCAGTTCTTGAAGTGTTTTGTCTTCAAAAGAATCTTTCGCCTGAATTTCGGAAATGGAATACTCGTCGTCCAGATTAAAATTGTCCAGAACGTTCTTTAAGTTGATTTTTCCCGTAAGGTTTGCCGCTGCTTCCTGTTCGGGGTGGATAATATTTTTAATGCCCATGGCCTTGAGCACCGTGTCGTGCACAGGAGATAGGGACCTGCTTATAATTTTTGCCTCGGTTTTATCTTTTAAAATTGCCGTGGTAATAATTGCGGCCCCTTCATTTTCGCCAATGGCTACAATGGCAATATGCGCATCTTTTAAAGGAAGCGAATCGTATGCCAGCTCATTGGTCGCGTCAAGGCAGATGGCGTGGGCGATTTTGTCCTTTAAGAGATTGACTTTTTCCATTTTTAGGTCTACGCCAATAACTTCGTTGCCCGACTCGGTAAGTTTCATGGCGAGCGAAGTCCCAAAATTTCCTAAACCAAAGATTATTATTTTCATGATAATACCAATTTTTAATTGATTAGTATATTTTCTTTTGGATACTCATAGAATTGAGTGTTCATTTGTCTTAAAACCCCTATAAGGATGTTGAGCATTCCTATCCGTCCAATAAACATTACAACAATTATTACCACCTTGCTGGGATAGCTCAGCACGGGGGTTAAATTTAAGCTGAGCCCAACGGTGCTATATGCAGAGAAAGACTCGAATGCAAGTGAGATAAGGTCTCTTTTGGGTTCGAAAAACAATAGCAATAAAATGGAAATACCAATAATTATTAATGAAATGCACAAAATGGCAAAAGCCCTGTTTAAAGTAGCATTATCAATACTGCGGGTTCCAATTTCAATTTGCTTTTTATTTCTGGCAATGGCAAAAATATTAAGTGTAGCCAAAGCAAAAGTAGTGGTTTTTATACCACCGGCCGTTGATGCTGGCGAGCCACCTATCCACATCAACAAAATTACAAACAATAAAGATGGCATGGTTAAATGCGCATAATCTATTGTGTTAAAACCTGCTGTTCTTGGGGTAACCGATTGAAATGCGGTCGCGGTAATTTTTCCAAAGGTAGAATTGTGTTCTACAAGTGTATTGCTGCTTTCGTTAAAATAGAAAAATACAAACCCCGAAATAAGCAAGAGCATGGTTGTTGTCATTACAATTTTAGAATTAAGGGTTATTAGCCTTACCAATTGTGCTTTATGTTCGCGGTTGAACAAATTAAAAATGTATGTTTTTAAATAGCTAAAGAAATTAAAAACGATATTGTAACCCAAGCCCCCAAAAACAATAAGTGTCATAATGGCCCATTGAAAAGGGTAGTCAAACCTCAATGCCTCATTAAACAGCCCATCGGGAGCTGTTGAAAACCCAGCGTTACAAAAAGCCGATATGGAATGAAAAATACTAAAAAAGATGGGGTTGTCTATTTTAGAGAGGTCTTCAATTGAAAAATAAATAAAAATAGCGCCTATACCTTCTAAAGCAAAGGTAAAGGCAACAATGTTCATGGCAAATTTTAAAGTGTCCTTTAAGGTTTCAGAAGCAACATAATCTTTTACATAGAGCGTTTCCTTAAACGATGAACCGCCTTTAAAGAAATAAGCAAAAAAAGAGGTAAAGGTTAATATTCCCAAACCGCCCAGTTGTATAAGGAACAATATTATGGTATGCCCAAATACGGTAAAATCGGTAGCAGTATCCATTACTGCCAAGCCGGTAACGCACACGGCACTTGTCGAGGTAAAAAAGGCATCTATAAAATGCAATTCCCCAACGGTTGTTGCCTTTGGTAACATTAATAAAAAGGCACCTATGAGGTCGAATATAAAAAAGCTTCCCGCAAAAAGAATTGCAGGGTTAAAGTAAATACTGTACAAATAACGTATTACAATGGTAAGCCTTAAAATAAGGTAGAGCAGCAGAGACCCTTCTAAAAACGGTTTTATTTTAAAAAGGTATTGTTGCAAAATATGTTGGGATGCAAAAACATACACCCCTATGCTTAAAAGCACCACTGCCGAAAAAATGCTGACATAGGTTAGGCTAAGGAGTTTTCGGGTTTTGTCTTTTAAAATAAAATAGCGGTATATATTGGTGCCAAGTAAGATTAATATTAATGCACTTATGATAATGAGTTTATGGGCCCTGAATTTTTCGTAAATAAAAAACCCAAAATCAAAAATGAGAAAACTAATGACAATAAAGTCAATTATTAAAAAAAATAACCGTTGCGGACTAACTTTTCTCACACACTTAATTCTTTTTTAATTTTTTTCATTATTTCTTCTCCACCCAAACTTAATATTTCTTTGGCACATAAAGCACCTAAACCTTCGCAATGTTCAATAAGTACTCTCTTTTCAACGGTTGCTTTTTGTTTTCCGTCCAAAGAGAAAACACCGCCAAGAAAGCTTATGTAATCAATATCAATAGTTGCCAATGCTCCTATAGGTGCCGTGCAGCCACCTTCTAAAGTCCTTAAAAAGTCCCTTTCGATGCTCGTGCAGATATCGGTTTCGTAATGGCTTAGTTTTTCCAGTGCTTTTCGGGAATAGTTGTCGTTTTCCATGGCAACCACAAGCATGGCTCCTTGTGCAGGTGCAGGGATCATCCAGTCCAGTTCGGTATAATGTTTGGGTTTTAGGTTGATCCGTTCCAAACCTGCTGCGGCAAAAACCGCACCGTCCCAAGCATTGTCCTTTAATTTTTGAAGACGTGTATTTACATTGCCCCTAAGATCTTCAATGGTGTGCTTTGGGTATCTGTTAAGCCATTGTGCTTTGCGCCTAAGGCTCCCGGTGGCTATGGTTGCTTTTTTGCCAAACTCTTGAGGTTTTTCTTTGTGTATAAGCAGGTCTTTTGTGTTTGCTCTTTCCAGTACGGCAGCTTTTACTATGCCCGAAGGCAACTGCGTTGGAACATCTTTCATGCTGTGTACGGCTATGTCTATGGAGCCGTTGTGCATGGCAACGTCCAAGGTTTTGGTAAAAATGCCCGTAATCCCCAATTCGTGCAAGGGCTTGTCCAGAACAAGGTCCCCGTCTGATTTTACAGGAACAATCGTTGCTTCATGGCCATTGCGGATTAATAAATCTTTTACGTGGTTAGCCTGCCATAGCGCCAGTTCGCTATCGCGAGTTCCAATTTTTATTAGTTTATTCATTTTGAAGTTTCTAATTGAAACACTTTTTTTATAAGTTCGATGCTGTCGTCTGAGGTGTTTGAACTTTCTTTTAAATGATTGGCGAAGTGCGTCGTGATTTTTTGAATGATGCGGTTACTTATAATTTCTGCCTGTTCGTCATTAAAGTCGTTTATTTTTTTACGCTGAAAATCAATTTCGGCATCTTTTAATGTTTTTAACTTCTTTTTCAATGCTTTAATGGTGGGGGCAAACTTTCGCGTTTCCAGCCAATGTTTAAAATCGGTTTCTACCTCTTGGATGATTGCTTCAGCCTGCGGAATAAATTTTTCCCTGCGCTTTAAAGTATCGTCCGTAATTCTAGACAGCTGATCCAAATGTACCAAGGTAACGTTTTTGTGCTCCTCCACATTAAGATCGACATTCTGGGGGATAGATAAGTCTAAAATTAATAAATCTTTTGAAGTGTAAATAAGTTCTTTTGAAATGGTTGGCTTTTGGGCGCCCGTTGCAACGATAAGAACGTCGCTCTTTTTAATTTCTTCCGGTAGGTTGCTGTATTCCTTGACTATTAAATTGAATTTCCCGGCAACCTTCTCTGCCTTATCCTTGGTCCTGTTAATGAGTACAATATGGTCATTCTTGGTGTGTTTTACCAAGTTTTCACAGGTGTTCCGGCCTATTTTCCCCGTTCCGAAAAGCAAAATGTTTTTATTGGAAATATCGGGCACTTTGGCCAAAATGTATTGTACCGAAGCAAATGCAACCGAAGTTGCCCCCGATGAAATCTCGGTTTCGTTTTTAATGCGCTTGCTTGCCTGTATTACGCTATTGCAAAGACGCTCCATAAAATGATTGGTTACCCCTTTTTCTTTTGAAGCTATGAAACTTTGCTTTATCTGGCTGATAATTTCAAAATCGCCCAAAATCTGACTGTCCAAACCGGTCCCGACCCTAAATAAATGAGAAATAGCATGGTTGTTCTTATATACATAACCAATACTCTGAAACTCTTCCACGGTACCGTTGGAATTGCCGCAAAGCAGTTGTATAAGTTGAAACGGGTGCTGTGCAAAACCAAATATTTCGGTCCGGTTGCAGGTCGAGGTTACTAAAATACCATCTATCCCGGCAGACTTCGCTTGGTCCAAAAGTGCATTTTTTGCTGTCTCGTCCAAACTGAATTTCCCCCTAAGTGCGGCATCGGCTTTTTTGTAGCTAATGCCAATGGCGTAGAAAGAACTATGTTTTGATATATTATAAGCTTCCATTCAGTGTTTTCTGAAATCGGTGACAAAAATAAATTTTATAAAAGTAAAAAAATAACGCTAGAAGAACTTTTTATGTCGTTATAAGAAAAACAGTGTTTTTTTGGACTTTTATAGCTTAAAATAATGTACTTTTGAAGTAAAATAAACCCTTTTCGGGTTTTTTGTTTAGAACAATTCTAAATAATACACGGAAATTACAAGTGCTTGATTTTATAAAAAAATAACGCTGTAAGTGCTCATGGAAGAAATTATAATTGAAGATAGGCTGACTTTGTTGAAAATTCAAAATGAAGGTAATGACATTCAGCATATTAGCAAACAAATTGACAGTAGTTTTATCCAGTTCCACTTTTGTTTAAAGGGAAGTTCGATTTTTCATTTTAACCAGGGAAATTATGCCATTGACTTAAAAGAAGACCAAGCTTTACTACTTTACAACCCACAACGGGATTTACCCATTAATTTGGAGCTCAACTCGAAAACCTGGCTTATCTCCGTATTGATACCCATAAAGAAGTTTCACTCGCTTTTTTCTTCGGAAGCAGATTATATTCATTTTTTAAATGAAGAAAATATAGATAAGAAATATTACAACAATGCCATAATAACCCCGGTGATGTCTGTGGTTTTAAGCCAGATGATGAATTATAATCTGCACCCGTCCATAAAGCCGCTTTATTTAAAAGGGAAGATATACGAGCTATTGAGCCTTTATTTCAACAAACCGGAAGACGCCGATATAGAACAATGTCCGTTTTTAATAGACGAAGACAATGTCCGCCGCATTAGAAAGGCAAAAGACATTGTTATTTCCAGAATGGCTGAACCGCCCTCGCTTCAAGAACTGTCGGATGAAATAGGGTTAAACTTAAAAAAATTAAAAGAAGGGTTTAAGCAGGTCTATGGAGATTCGGTGTATAGTTTTTTGTTTGATTATAAAATGGGATATGCGCGAAAAATGCTCGAAACGGGCGAACTTAATGTAAACGAAGTCGGTTTGCGCGTAGGATATAGCACCGCAAGTCATTTTATTGCCGCTTTCAAGAAAAAGTACGGAACCACACCAAAAAAATACATAATGTCATTAAACACTTAAATTATGATAAGCTTAAAACCAACTTGCAAAGTCTTTTTTATTTTGTTCCTCAATTGCTTTTTATTTTGTACCGCACAAGATTCAGAAAAAGATAACACGGGCAAAGTGCCGCAGGAAGAACAGGTGCTTGTTTTTACAAAAACCAATGGATATAGGCACAAATCTATTGAAACAGGTGTCGAACTGATAAAAAAACTGGGAAATGAAAATAATTTTAAAGTTGTGCATACAGAAGATTCGTTGCAGTTTAACACATCGAACCTATCAAAATACAAGGTAGTTTTATTTCTTTCCACCACCATGGACGTACTTGGGGACGAACAACAGCAGGCCTTTAAAAAATACATTCAAAACGGAGGCAGTTTTATGGGCATCCATGCCGCCAGCGATACCGAATATGGCTGGCCATGGTACGGAAAACTGGTCGGGGCTTATTTTGTAAGTCACCCTAATAACCCAAATGTACGAAAGGCCACAATACAGATTCTAGATAAATCACATGTCTCAACACAAATGTTGCCCGGAAAAACGTGGAAAAGGAACGACGAGTGGTATAACTTTAAAGATATTAACCCCGATATACATGTGTTGCTTAATTTAGATGAAAATTCATATGATGGCGGAGAAAACGGCGAGCACCATCCAATTGCATGGTATCATGAGTTTGATGGTGGCCGGGCCTTTTATACCGGTGGGGGCCATACCATCGAGTCTTATTCAGAACCCCTTTTTGTAGCGCATGTATTGGGAGGTCTTACCTATTGCTTGGGGCGTGATTAATATCAATATTATTTATAACGGCATAAAACCTTAACAGGGAAAAAGAAGAAATTAATATGTTAAAGCATTAGCTTTGCAAAAAATTTAAAAACCTGCTTGGCACAGAGCAGAAAAGCAAGAATGAATGAAAGGAGTATTATTGGTTAATTTGGGTTCTCCAGATTCAACAGACCCTAAAGATGTTAAGCGATATTTAGAAGAGTTTTTAATGGACGAACGAGTTATAGACCTTCCTTTATGGCTACGCACTTTCATTGTAAAAGGAATAATTTTAAATACCAGGCCAAAAAAATCTGCGGCAGCTTATGAAAAAATCTGGTGGGAGGAAGGATCCCCGTTAATTGTCCTTTCAGAGAGATTGCAGGAAAAAATAGACCATTTAACACAGGTTCCCGTGGCTTTGGCCATGCGCTACGGAAACCCATCCATACAAAACGGTTTGCAAACACTTTATAACGAAGGCGTAACCGATGTTTTATTAATACCCCTATACCCACAATTTGCCATGGCCACAACGGAAACCATTTTGGTCAAGGCCGAAGAATTGCGGCAAAGGCATTTTCCGGAAATGCAGTTTACCAATGTGCCGGCTTTTTACAATCACCCGGATTATGTGCGCGTGTTATCCGAATCCATTCAATCGCAATTGGAAAATAAGGAGTGGGACCATTTGCTGTTTTCATACCACGGGGTTCCGGAAAGGCACATCAAAAAGTCTGATATTACAAAGTCGCATTGTAAAATAGACGGGCAATGTTGCCAAACCGCTTCTCCTGCGCATCAATTTTGTTACCGTCACCAATGTTTGGAAACCACAAGGCAGGTGGCCGCTTATTTAGGGTTAAAGGAAGGGACATACTCAAGTTCTTTTCAATCAAGATTGGGTATAGATCCTTGGTTGCAACCTTTTACCGACAAAACAATTAATAAATTTGCAAGCGAAGGCGTCGATAAGCTTGCCGTGGTTACCCCCGCATTTGTGTCAGATTGTATAGAAACTTTAGAAGAAATTGGAATGGAGGCCCGGCATGAATTTCAACAAAATGGAGGCAAAACGTTTCATATGCTCGCCTGCTTGAACGATGATGAAGCATGGGTAAAAGTATTATCCCGTTGGATCGATGAATGGGCACTTAGCCCCATTGAAAAATAAAGAATAAATGTCCTGCGCTTGCTGGCAAACATATGTTGCACAAGAAAGCATGGAACCTATCAACCTTACTTAGTAAGTTAAAAAAATATGGCAAAAGCTACTTCAAAAGAATTGGGAACAGATTCCATAGGCAAATTATTGGTGCGTCAAGCAGTGCCGGCCTCCATTGGTATTCTGGTAATGTCGCTAAATATATTGGTCGATACCATTTTTGTGGGGAACTGGATTGGTTCTGTAGCTATTGCGGCCATTAATGTGGTGCTCCCGGTCTCGTTTTTTATAGCCGCTTTGGGAATGGCAATCGGGATTGGCGGTTCTTCCATAATTTCCAGGGCATTAGGTGCCGAAGAACCAAAAAAGGCACTAAAAACCTTTGGAAATCAAATTACGCTTACTTTTCTTCTAACATCGGTTTTTGTAATTGTTGGTTTGGTATTTGTAGATACCATAATACCAAGTTTTGGTGGAAAGGGTGCAATATTCGATCCGGCAAAGATCTATTACAAAATAGTACTTTATGGGGTTCCTTTCTTGGCATTGTGCATGCTGGGGAATAATGTAATAAGGGCAGAAGGACGGCCAAAGTTTGCCATGATCGCCATGATTATCCCATCGGCGGGTAATTTAATCTTCGATTATATATTTATAAATGTGCTGGACTACGGAATGTATGGTGCGGCATGGGCCACGACGGGATCTTATATGTGCTGCTTTATTTACATAGTTTGGTATTTTTTATCAAAAAATTCCGAGCTTAAAATAAACTGGTCCCATTTTGGGCTAAATAAAAGTATTGTTTTCGAAATTGCTTCATTGGGCGGGGTTACCCTTGCAAGACAGGCCGTGGTAAGCATTACGTATTTATTTTTAAACAATATCCTGTTTGAACTGGGCGGCGAATCGTCGGTTACGGTATATGCCATTATTGGGCGCATGCTTATGTTTGCATTGTTTCCGGTGCTGGGTATTACCCAAGGTTTTTTGCCAATTGCAGGATTTAATTATGGGGCCAAGCAATACCAAAGAGTGCGGGAATCTATTAATACGGCTATTAAATATGCCGTAATTTTAGGCTTTGCCATTTTTATATTGATAATGTTGTTCCCCGAGGCAATAACCAATGTGTTTACACACGACAAGGAAGTCTTGGCCGAGACACCCGGAGCCATGCGTTGGGTCTTTGCCGCTACGCCAATTGTGGTGATACAATTAATAGGGTCGGCTTATTTTCAAGCCATTGGAAAAGCCAAACCGGCATTGTTGCTTACCTTGACACGGCAGGGGTTCTTTTTTATACCGTTGATATTGATCTTGCCCAAGTTTTACGGTGAAATCGGGGTTTGGATATCCTTTCCTATAGCAGATGTTCTTTCTACCATCGTTACTGGATATTTTTTGAATAAAGAAGTGCGAAAAGAACTGGTTATTACAGAGAATAATTAATTTTAAAGCAAGATGGCCGAATATTACAACTACATAAAGGCATTACATTTAATTTTTGTTATTACTTGGTTTGCAGGATTGTTCTATATTCCAAGGTTGTTTGTCTATCAAATTGAAGCATTCCACAAACCATCGCCCGAAAAGGAAATTTTGGGCAAACAACTTAAATTAATGGCCAAGCGCTTGTGGTTCATCATTACCTGGCCGTCGGCTATTTTAGCCCTTTTTTTTGCAATATTGTTGCTGGTAATAATGCCGGGATGGCTTCAACAGGGGTGGATGCACATAAAGCTCCTTTTTGTTTTTTTGCTGATTTTATATCATTTAAAAACACATCAAATCTTTAAGCAACTACAGCGGGACGAGGTAAAATACACCTCCAAATCTATGCGTATTTGGAACGAAGGATCCACCATCATCTTGTTTTCGGTAGTTTTTCTAGTAATTTTAAAAGATAGCCTTAATTGGGTGTTTGGCGTTGTCGGTATTTTTATTTTGGCAATTTTGCTCATGCTGGGCATACGTTTGTATAAACGTATTCGCGATAAAAATCCGGAGGCCTGACGTATTTAAAGGTTGGATATTTATAAAAACATTGGTGTAATTATTGTTATCTTTAAAATTGAAAAATTGCAATTGTGTATAATAAACTTTCGCTTCGGACACGCATATTCATTACCATGATTTTTATAGTGGTGCTGGCATCTGTGCTTATCGCCGGGGTTACTATTTATCAATACAAAGAACAGGCCGAAGATTACCACAAAGAATACCTTGAAAGAAAAGAAGACCAGCTCAACGCTCAAATAGATTATATGTTGAAGAATACTACTTGGGAGGTTAAAACCGAAAACCTTATGTATATTCTGGAATATAAAAATGCCATTTATGAGGCTTCAGATGTTTTGGACATCAATTTTAATGTATACGACCTGGAAGGAAACCTAATAATAAGCTCAAAACCTAGAATTGGCCTGGACGAAACCAATAATCAATTGGATCAAAGCATTATTCACGGACTGGCTTCCAGTTTTACCAAGCGTTATATAGAAAAGACCAAAGCGGCCGGCGACCGTTTTCAATCTTCTTATAGTTATATTTTAGACCCTAAATTTAAACCGATCGGCATCCTTCATATCCCTTATTACGAAGACGATACTTTTAATAACAGCGAGTTAAAAGAGTTTTTGCTAAGGCTCGGTGCCGTATACCTTATTTTACTTGCCCTTGCGGTAATGCTTGCCTATGTTATCTCTAAATATATTACACGGTCCCTAAAAGCCATTAGCGAAAAACTATACCAGACCAGGCTTAGCAAGCAGAACCAAAAAATTTATCTGGACGATCCCAGTGAAGAAATTGGCGCTTTGGTAAATGCCTACAACGGTATGATAGACGAACTTGAAAACAGTGCTACATTGCTGGCCAAAAGCGAACGTGAACAGGCATGGCGCGAAATGGCTAAGCAAGTGGCCCACGAAATTAAAAATCCGCTTACCCCCATGCGCCTGAGCGTGCAAAACTTTCAGCGAAAATTCGACCCGGACGACGAAAATGCATCAAATAAAATAAACGAATTCTCAAAAACATTAATTCAGCAAATCGATACCATGAGCAATATTGCTTCGGCCTTTGGAAGTTTTGCCAAGATGCCGGCACAGCAAAACGAGACACTAAATGTTATTGAGGTGGTGCGGTTGTCGGTCGATATTTTCAACGAAGACTATATAACGTTTTTTTCAGAAGAAAAAGAAATTATAGCAAAACTGGACAGGACCCAGTTAATAAGGATAATTACAAATTTGGTAAAAAATGCAACGCAGGCACTGGCACCAGACAGGGAACCTAAAATTGTAGTGAACGTCTACTCTGATAAAGACCTGGTAAAAATTTCTGTAGCCGATAATGGTATTGGCATTGCCCCCGAAAACCAAGAAAAAATATTCGAACCGAAGTTTACCACCAAGACCAGCGGAATGGGGCTTGGTCTAGGAATGGTAAAAAATATTGTTGAAACCTACAACGGGCATATATGTATGTCGTCTGTTTTGGGAAAAGGAACTGTTTTTACCGTATCTTTTCCTAAATTTAAAGAGAAATCAGAATAAAAAATATAAATAAGACATCTATGAGCTTTGAAAATATTTTAATCGATATTCAGGGACATATTGGTTTAATTACCATTAACCGCCCTAAAAAATTAAATGCACTTAATAAAGCTACTATTGAAGAACTGCACGAAGCCTTTAAAAACCTTGAAGAAGACCCCGATGTACGGGTTATTATTATAACCGGAGCAGGGGAAAAGGCATTTGTTGCAGGTGCCGATATTGCAGAATTTGCCAACTTTTCGGTGTATGAAGGGTCGCAATTGGCCGCAAAAGGCCAAGAGCTGCTTTTTAATTTAATAGAAAACCTTAGCACCCCGGTAATTGCTGCCATTAACGGTTTTGCATTGGGGGGTGGTTTGGAATTGGCAATGGCGTGCCATTTTAGAGTGGCAAGCGACCATGCTAGAATGGGGCTTCCGGAAACTTCTTTGGGCGTTATCCCCGGTTATGGAGGTACGCAAAGACTTCCGCAATTGGTAGGAAAAGGAAGGGCCATGGAAATGATTTTAACTGCCGGAATGATTGGTACCGAGCAAGCCTTGATGTCCGGGCTCATCAACCATATGGTTGCCCAGGAGCAGTTAATTCCTTTTTGTGAAAAAATAGCCGGAAAAATTATCAATAACTCCCCTATGGCAATTTCATCGGCCATAGCTTCCATAAACGCAGGATTTGGCAGTAATGGTTACCGTAAAGAAATTGAAGCTTTTGGCGAATGTTTTGGCACCGAAGATTTTAAGGAAGGCACCACCGCATTTTTAGAAAAACGAAAAGCGGATTTCCCTGGGGAATAAAACAAAAGAGGCCAATTGGCCTCTTTTCTGCATAAAAAGATGTAGGTTAGGGAATAATTTTATTGAACAAGTGTTGCTACAGCTCTTGCCATAACTTGAACGTACATATTTGTATGGCCTATTTTTATTTGAACTTGCTGAGGTTGGTCGGTTTTATTCAACATGACAGAAACAATCTTTCCTTCTTTGGTTTTAAAAGTTACATTAGGAACCGTATCATTGGTGCTGGAGGCAACCCTTACCGAACCAGGGGGTATAAATTTAGAAGCTTGTGCTACAATATAATATGCCGGATTTCGTGTTACAGAGTCGCCTTTAATGGTTATGGCGCCCAGACAAATATCGCATCCGCCCCTGTCCGTATGTGGGTCCATTTTTTCATCAGCGGCCAAGTTCCATTCCAAAACCGTTTTACACCAGTTTCGCGTAGCGCCAATAATAAGATTTTCGGTATGCCATTCCATTTCTTTCTCAAAATCGCCCGGTGCACCCACCCATTGTTCGGTAAAATAAAGATTTTTATCCGGATGCTTTTGATGTACTTTGGAAAGTGCATCAATTTCCCCGCCGTATAAATGAAATGCAGCGCCATCTATATATTTGGCAGCTTCGGGATCGTCTAAAATAGAAATAGGGTAATCAATCCGGTCGGCATTATGATCGTAAATCACAATTTTGGTCGTAATGTTATTTTTATTAAAAGCAGGTCCCAGATTGTGTTTGATAAAATCGGCCTGTTGTGCCGCCAGCATAAGCGTGCTGGGGTTGTTGCCGGGGTGCAGGGGCTCGTTTTGTACGGTAATGGCGTCCAAGGTAATCCCGTGTTCTTCCATCGCCTTGAGATACTTTACAAAATATTGGGCATATACTTCATGGTATGCTTCTTTTAAGCTTCCGCCACGGGTATCGTTATTGGTTTTCATCCATTTTGGGGGCGACCATGGCGAGCCCATTATTTTTATATCGGGATTTATTTTTAGAATATCCTTTAATACCGGAATTAAATAAAGCGTGTCGTAAGCCAAAGAAAAGTGTTCTAAATTTTCATCGGTTTTTCCTTCGGCAATATCATCATAAGACCAAGGTTTCTCATCAAGGTCCGAAGAACCAATGCTTATCCGCAAATAACTTGCTCCAATGCTGTTTTTGCCCGTGCCAAAAAGCTCTTCCAAGATTTTTATCCGGGCAGAATCGCTCATTTTATAAAGGTGCATGGCGCTACCGCCTGTTAAGCTGTACCCAAACCCATCCATGGTTTGGTAGGTTTTTGTGGTATCGATATTTATAATAACTGCATTTCCGGGGGATTTTTCAGAATGGTTTTCAATCGGGACTTTTTTTAACAATACAGATTTATCCAGGGAAGTAACCCATAACGATGCATCGTTGTTTTGTTGTTCTTTTTTAGTTGAACAAGAAAATGCAATAAAAGCAATTCCCAGTAACAGTAAGTTATATTTTTGTAGCATTTTTTATTTTTTGATAAGAATTTCCTTTAGGTCCGGCCGACCTTTAAGAACGGTAATTTTGAGTTGATTGAAACCTTTGTTAAGCGTTATTTTTTTTGCTTCTGAAGTGTTCCAAGATAAGTTTTTGGCAATTGTAATTACTTCAGAATATCCATCCTTGTTTTCTATTAAAACAGAACATTCCGAAGTAGTTTTTGTAGTAAATGCAATTTCATAATCCCCTTCTTCTGAAGCTTCAAAAGTATATTGAAGCCATTCGCCACGTTGGGTATCGCCTACATAATACCCGCTTTCGTCTTTGTAAATATCAATGCCGTCGTTTCTATAGGTGCGGCCATTGTTCCATCCTGTGCGCTCTTTTCCGGTAGAAACGTAATAATTTCCATAATCGGTATCAAAATAAGCAATGCCAAGCTTTCCAAGGTCGTAATTTACTGCCTTTATCAATGTATCTTCATCAATATTTACTGCTTTGTATGGTTTTGTTCCGTTTGTTAATGGTAGGCGCATCATGGCATCTACAACATCTTTATGGAAAATATTGTTTTCAATTTTAGCATCTTCGGCGAGTTGCATCAGTGCGTCATAAGCTTCTTTTTGAGTGGGTTTATCGGCTTTATCAGCCCAATAATCCAACAATTTTTGATAGCCCGGGTTTACCTTAATCTCCAATGGATTGTTGAAGCCCAGCTTTTTTAGCGGCCACCAGCACCAACCAATATTGTTCTGCTGCATTAAAGTAATAGCATCGGTAAACCATACATTCGAGTTTTCCCCGGTTTCGCCTAACCAAATAGGGGTATTGTATTTTTTCCGAAAATCCAAAAAACCTTGAATTTCAGCTTGGGTGTTGTAGTTCCAGTATTTGTGGAAACTAATTACCATATTGTCGTCCCATGGGGGAAGAACGCCGTTGTAATTATTTCCCCAGCCGTTTCCTTCTATAATGAGGATGTGTTTTTTATCTACTTTCCTAATGGCTTTGGTGATTTCTACCATTAATTTTTTAAGCGGTTTGTTTTCCTGTTCGTCTATCCCGTTTTTATGTTTTCCGGTAAATGCCCAATTGGGCTCGTTAATAATATCGTAGGCGCCAATCCATGCTTCGTCTTTGTACCTTTCGGCCAATTTTTGCCAAAGCGCAACGAGTTTCTCTTGATTGGCTTTACTTTCCCATAAGGAAGGTTTAGAGGGGTCGCGGTCGGATATGTTTAGGTCGTGTCCTTGTCCGCCCGGAGTGGCATGCATGTCTAGAATGAGGTACATTTTATTCCCTTTGCACCATTGCAATAAAGAATCGGTCATCTGGAAACCTTTTTCCAGCCATGTTTGTTTGCCTTTTACGGGTTCGTCTTCTATGGGGAGCGTATAAAGATTGTAATGCATGGGAAGCCTAACAGAGTTAAACCCCCAGCTCTTTAACGAATCGATATCGGTTTTTTGGGTATGGTTGGCAAGCCAACGGTTGTAAAATTCTGCCGTAGCTTCTTTTCCAATTAATGCTTCAATATGTTGTTTAAAAACATGTTGCTGACCTGAGAAGGGAACTTTAAGCATATAACCTTCTTGGAGCATGTGTCCGCCAAGGCCAATTCCTTTCAGCAATATATTTTCGCCTTTTTCGTTTACAATTTTTTGACCATCGGTATGCAGGTTTTGTGAAAAACCAATTGCTGTTATGGCCAGAAATAAGATATTAATTAAATTCTTCATTATGTTGTTGTTTATTTCCAAATAAAGGTTCCAACGGCCCCCGCTGGAAGCGCTATTGTAAACCATTTATCATTGTATTTTACATTAAAAGATTCGTCGTTGCCGCCATCGTTTTCCACAATAAGCACAATTTTGCCATTTGGGGTGGAGAACGCAGCGTTTTGTAGCGTTCCATTTATGTTGCTTTCAATGCTAACAGATCCCTGCGGAACAAATTTAGAGGCATGCCCAACAATATAATACCCAACATTTCGGGTAATATTTCCGGCGTTGTCTATAGTTAATCCACCTTTGCAAACAGTACACCCCCCATTGGTATGAGGCTCGTAATATTCGTTGTTGGCCAAATTCCATTCAAGGGCATTTTTGCTCCAATTTCGCATGGAACCTATAATTACATTTTTTAAATGCCACTTTAAATCGCCCCCAAAATCTCCTTGCGATGAGGTTATTGTTCCGTAAAGTACACATTCTTATCCAGAAAAACATTATGTACGGTTGAAAGCGCACTTATATCGCCCGAATACAAACTGCAAGAATTTTTACGCAACTTGGATTGATTACTACATCAATCACCTGTTCCATGCCATTGATCTTCTATGGTTAAAAAGTTATAATCGGCCATTAACTTCGTTGTAAAATTCTTCTAAAAAACCTTCCATGTACTCATGCCTTTTCTGGGCAATTTTTTTTCCGGTCTTAGTGTTCATCCGGTCTTTTAAAAGCAATAGTTTTTCGTAAAAATGATTTATGGTGGGGGATTGGCTTTTTTTGTATTCGGCTTTGCTCATGTTCATTTTCGGAGCAATTTCGGGGTCGTACAGTTTTCTGTTTTTAAACCCACCGTAATTAAAGCACCGGGCAATGCCAATGGCGCCAATGGCATCCAGCCGGTCTGCATCCTGAATAATATCGAGTTCCAAGGATTTGAACTGCTGATTGAAATTACCTCCTTTAAAAGAGATGTTCTCTATAATCTTTTTTACGTGTTCAATGGTGGTTTCGTCTACTTTAATGCTTCTTAAAAAAGTCTCGGCGGTCTTGGGCCCAATGGTTTCGTCGCCATCATGAAATTTGGCGTCGGCAATATCGTGCAAAAGTGCACCAAGCCCAACTATCAGTGGGTCGGCTTTTTTTTCGTCTTTGGCAATAAGCAGGGCATTGTTAAAAACACGTTGTATATGAAACCAATCGTGGCCACCTTCAGCATTTATTAGGGCCTCCTTTACAAAGGCAATGGTGTGTTCAATGGTTTCTGTATTGGTCATATTAATAATTTATATGGCTGCTAATGGTTTCTTCAATTTTGGCAATAAGCTCATCTGGAGGCAGGTCCCTGGCCCCAATAGGCGTATGGACATCAAAAGTTATATGGGTGCCTATGCCCATTGGAAATTTACCGTAGCGCAGGGTTTTCCATGAATTATTGATGCTTATGGGCACAACGGTTGCATTGGGGATTTTTTTAAGCAATATTTTAAGCCCTCCTGTTTGAAAACGTTTTGGCTTGCCGTCCCTGCTGCGTGTCCCTTCGGGGAATATAACAACCGACCTGTTGTTTTCCTTGGCATAATTGGCCACTTTTAGTATCTCCTTAAATGCTTGCTCTTTGTCTTTCCTGTCTATCAAAGCAGACCCTCCGTGCCTTAAATTGTATGAAATGCTCGGGATGCCCTTGCCCAGTTCTTTTTTGCTGATAAATTTAGGGTGATGTTTTCTCATATGCCAGACAATGGGAGAAATATCGTACATACTTTGATGGTTGGTAACAATGATGCACGGCTGGTTTGTTGCAATTTTATGAGGGTTTCTAAACGAAACGGTCGTTCCCAACAATAGCAGGCTCCGCATTAAAAACCAATTTAGTATGTCGACGCTTTTTTTATGGGCCTGATAACCCAATAAATTATGGCATATCCATTGAATGGGATGGAAAATAACGAGTAACAGCCCAAAGAATATAAAATAAATAACAGACAATGGATAGGAAAGTATCTTTTTCATTTAACCTTACTTTTTTGTATGGAGCTCCTCTTTTAATTGTTCTACAAATTCCCGGGTTTTCTTTTCCAACAGCGGAAGTACTTTTTCGGGGGCTTCTATATAATCATCGGCAAAAAGCCAGTACGATATTTTATTTTCCATTTCTGGAAAAGTTTCTTTCATCAAGTTACGGTGTTCGTTTTCATCCATGGCAATAACCGTATGGTAATAGTCAAAGTCATCAGCAGTAACAGGAATGGGCATCCGTAACTGGTGGGATATGTCTATGCGTAACTTTTCCATATAGTTTTTGGTATGTATGGAAAGGGGCCCTTTGTTGTTGCTGGATAACCGGAGTCCCTTTGAAAAAGCCCGAAACCGAATCTCTTCTTCTTGGCAGAGCTCGTTGAATAAAATTTCTGCAAACCTGCTTCGGTAATAATTTCCGGTACAAATAAATAGTATTCTATGTTCCAAATGTGTAATGGTATTTATTGGCAAAAATAAAAAAACCACGTGTAAAAACGTGGCTTGAATACGGTTAAAAAGCATACTATTTTGCTTAGCAATGTTCGTTATATGCTTCGGTAAGGTTATCGGCAATAATTTCTGCTGGTCTCCCTTCAATATGGTGCCTTTCCAGCATATGTACCAATTCGCCGTCTTTAAACAAAGCCATGCAAGGTGAAGATGGGGGGAACGGCAACATATATTCCCGTGCCTTGTCGGTAGCTTCTTTGTCAAAGCCTGCAAAAACCGTATATAAATTATCTGGGGTTTTTGCATTTCTCAAACTCATTTTTGCACCGGGTCTTGCATTGGCCGCGGCACAACCGCAAACGGAATTTACGACCACTAGTGTTGTACCTTCTTTTTTCATGGCGGCATCTACGGCTTCAGTCGAGAGTAATTCTTCAAAACCTACAGCTACAAGGTCGTCTTTCATGGGTTTTACTAATTCTGCTGGATACATAATCGCTATATTTTAATATTTTTATTTCAGTTAACTAATTAAGTCGCAAAGATAAAGAAAAACATACACTTTTTATGTTGATTTAAGGCTTATGATTTTGCCGGTTTTTATTGAAGTTAAATGGCCTTAAGTTAATTTTTTTATAAGCTGACCTGAATGTCGCTGGTTGCATGTAAATTTTAATAAACATCAATTCATATAGCAACCAACAAAATAGCCTTATATTTGAAGCTTATAAAAAAAATGTTATGTTTAAATGGGTCTTGGCATTTGCCGGATACTTTTTTTTGCGGATTCCAGGTGTTGTTATCGGGTTTATTATTGGCAGTTTAATAGATAGCCAAAGAAAGGGCGGGATACGTATTGACACGATTTTTAATGATAGAGACGAAGTTTCCCCGGCCGATTTCGAGCTGAATCTGCTCTCGCTCTGTTCGATTGTAATCAAAGCCGACGGAAAAGTCAACCAAAACGAACTGCAATACGTGCGCAGCTACTTTATTGCAACGTATGGGAAAGACAAGGCAAATGCCATTTTTAAAACTTTTAATGAAATTGTTAAAAAAAGAGAGGTTTCTGCCGAACGTATTTGTGGCTATTTAAACCAACGGACACGATATGAAGTCCGATTGCAATTATTGCACTTTCTTTTTGGGATTGCCCAAGCCGATGGTGCCGTAACGGAATCGGAACGGCTTAAAATTCGTGAGATTGCGGGCTATTTTAGAATTCATTACAGGGATTTTGAAAGTATCAAGGCCATGTTTGTCAAATCGGCAGATACGGCCTATAAAATTCTAGAAATCGACAAAGATGCCAGTGATGCCGATGTAAAGGCCGCCTATAGGCAAATGGTAAAAAAATACCATCCCGATAAAGTACGTACAAACGATGAAGCTATAAAAAAAGGGGCCGAGGATAAATTTAAGGAAGTGCAAATGGCTTACGAGCAGATTCAAAAAGAACGGGGGATGTAAATAAAGATTGGATTATTTTTTATCTGTGTATCAAAGAATTAAAAAAGGCACTTTTAGGAAATGTGAAATTTTAGCGAATGTTTGTTAGAATTTTAACGGATTTTTTAAAATAATTGTAAGTTTGACAAACCCATAAATCTAAATGCAATATGGATCAGTTTTGGTTCTATTTTAAGCTCGGGCTTAATCACGTACTCGATATCAATGCATACGACCATGTATTGTTTTTCATTGTATTAACGGTGCCTTATACCTTTAGCAATTGGAAAAGGGTGTTATGGTTGGTCACTATTTTTACGTTGGGGCATACACTTTCACTTATATTGGCCACATATGGTGTTGTTACGGTTAGTTCCGGACTTGTAGAATGCTTAATACCAATTACCATATTTATTACGGCCGTGTTTAATATTTTTACTGCCGGAAAAGGGGCAAAACGGGAAAAGTTTGGCTTGGCATTTTTTGCTACCTTGTTTTTTGGACTCATACACGGGTTAGGGTTTTCTACATATTTTAAGCAAATAGTGGCCAGTGCTTCAAACAAATTGGTGCCACTGCTGGAATTTGCATTGGGCATCGAGGCTTCGCAGATTATCGTGGTTATAATAGTGTTGATCATTGGATTTTTGGTGCAGACTATCTTTCGGTTTAATAAAAGAGACTGGATTATGGTCATTTCAGCAATAGTAATAGGATTTGTAATTCCCATGTTAATTGACTCATGTGCATTTAATTAGGTTAAAATTAACTGTATTCAAGTTGTAATTAAGGTTCAAAGCCTTTATCTTCGTCTCGAAATAGGCAACCTATCAATTAGTGTTGCTTTTTTTAACTCACTAAGTGAGGTTTTCAAAAACTTAAAACACGGCGGGACCATGCTTTATTGGTGGCTTGCCAATAAATAATTTAATTGAGATGGCTTTTGGGCGTGCCCGGGCCAGTTGCTTCAACAAATGCTATGATTGATAAAAAGCAGGCAAGATACGACAGGGCCTATTTAAGGATGGCTCAGGAATGGGGAAAACTGTCACATTGTAAAAGAAAACAAGTTGGCGCAATTATTGTTAAAGATAGAATGATTATCTCTGATGGATACAATGGCACCCCGACCGGATTCGAAAATGTATGCGAAGACGAAGAAGGTTTTACCAAATGGTACGTCCTGCATGCCGAGGCAAATGCCATACTTAAAGTAGCATCGTCTACGCAGTCATGCCATGGAGCAACACTCTATATAACCCTGTCTCCGTGCAAGGAATGTAGCAAACTGGTGCACCAGGCAGGAATTAAACGGGTTGTGTACATACATGCATATAAAGATAGCGAAGGACTACAATTTTTAGAAAAGGCCGGCGTAGAGCTGGTCCATATGGAGAACTTAGAAGAAGATTAAATGCTGAAAAACAAAAACTATTTATTGCCCCTCATTATTGCGGCTGCATTGGCGGTTGGAATTTTTATTGGCGGAAAGTTAAACTTTAACGATACCCCCGAAAAACTTTTCTCAACAAATTCTAAAAAAGACAAATTAAACAGGCTTATCGATTATATAGATTACGAATATGTAGATGATGTAAATACAGATAGCATTGTAGACGTAACGGTAAACAATATATTAAACAAGCTGGACCCCCATTCTGTGTATATTCCAAAAAGGGAAGCGGCAAAAGTTGCAGAAAACATGAAAGGCGACTTTGTGGGCGTGGGCGTGAGCTTTTACATGTACAAAGACTCGCTGGCCGTTATCAGGCCAATAGAGGGCGGTCCGAGCATGAAGGCGGGGATCAGGGCCGGAGACAGGATATTAATGGCCGATAACGATACCCTTTACGGAAAGGAATTAAGTAGCCGGGAAATAGTAAGCAAATTAAAAGGCGACAATAAAACATCCATAAAATTACTGGTATACCGGCCTTCTGAAAAGAAAACACTAAAAATAGACCTAAAACGGGCCGAGGTACCCCTACAAAGTGTCGATGCCTATTATTTATTGGCTTCAGATCTGGGTTACATTAAAATTAACCGCTTTGCCGAAAGTACGTACCGCGAATTTAAAAGTGCGCTTAACCAACTTCAAAAACAGGGCATAACAAAACTTGCTTTGGATTTGCGCGATAACCCTGGCGGGTATTTGGGCATAGCCGAACAAATAGCCGATGAATTTCTGGAAGATGATAAACTAATACTTTTTACCAAAAACAAAAGTGGTGCCATAGAAAAAGCATATGCTTCTAAAAGGGGGAATTTTGAAGATGGAGAAATTTATGTGCTTATCAATGAAAAATCGGCTTCTGCTAGCGAAATCGTAGCTGGTGCATTGCAAGACAACGACCGTGGGACCATAATCGGGCGACGCTCTTTTGGAAAAGGACTGGTGCAGCGCGAAATGGGCTTAGGCGATGGATCTTCGGTGAGGCTTACCGTATCGAGATATTATACCCCTACAGGAAGGTCTATTCAGCGCTCTTACGAAAATGGTACCGAAGATTATTACAAACAGTTTTATAAAAGGTACGAGAACGGCGAAATGCGCTCGGCCGATAGTATTAAAATAGCTGATTCCCTGGTTTTTAAAACTCCCAAAGGAAAAATAGTTTACGGTGGGGGGGGCATTATCCCCGATATCTTTGTGCCTATTAATGCTACCCAGGAAGAAGCGTGGGTAAACAGTATGCTCGACTCTGGATTTATGTCTTTTTATGTTTTTGAATATTTAGATATGCATAGAAATACCTACAATGAAATTTCACCCAACGAATTTATATTGAACTTTGTGGTGAACGACGAAATGGTAGACGATTTTATGTATTATGCCGAAGACCGTGGCCTGAATATCGACTTAACGCCTTACAAGGAGAACCTGAAACTCTATATTAAAGCCACTATGGCAGAGCAATTGTACGACGAGAACATTCAGCAGCAGATCCTAAAGCAAAATGATGCCATGCTTGAAGCCGTCCTACATGTTGCGGAGGCTGATGAAGCTGATGTGGAAACGGCACAATATCAAGAAACAGAATAATCGAACTCAGGTATATGTTATTTCTCCGGAGATATAAACTTCAACTATAAAAAACTACATCTCAAACATCGAGCTTGTCGTGCACTTTTGTATGCTTGCCGTCGTTCCAAAACGTAAGGATGTCGGTTGCTACTTGTGCCCCGCTACCCGCCGCAATGGCAAATTGACTTCTCCATCCGGCAAGCGTGCCGGCAACATAAAGCCCTTGTTTAATTAAATGATTGTAATTTTTAAGCTGAACCCTGTTTTTTTCGGCAGGGCTTAAAGCATGTGGCTCTATATAGCCTTTTAGGCCTTCAATATTAAATAAGTTGGTATATCCTATGGCAATAACCGCAATTTTGGTGACATAGGTGCTTTTGTTGGTGGAAACAGTGTATATGCCGTTTTCTTCTTGTACGGAAAGAACTTTTTCTTTTTCAATTTGCTCAATCTGTGGATAAAGATTTGCAAGTTGCTTTTTTCCTTCATTCAGGATTTCGAGCCCGCTGGTCCCCGGTGGAATTCCTAGAACATTGTTGAGCAATGCCGATTGGAGGTGCGAAGCTTTTTGGTGCATTACAATCCCTATTTTTTTGTCCTTGGCGTATGCTGTTTTATGGGCAGAGCCCAAAACCAGTGCGCACTGCATTCCCGAAGCCCCTCCGCCAATTATAAGCGCATCAAACATTATTTTTCCTGTTCTTTGAGTTTGTCTTGAATTTTTTTAGACTGATAGAATATCGACAATAATAAAATCGCGCATAACGAGGCTATAATTCCTATAACCGCAATTAAGCTGTCTCCTTGAAACGGGCTGTCGAAATCCAACATGGTTACATTAAAGCCAATCATGGCAACGGCAAATAGAATGAGGATTATAGTTAAAATTTTCATTTGAAATAGATTTATTTTTTTTAATACCGTTAAAAAATCGCCTTAAAACAAGCCGGTTACATTGGTGGCAAACAGCTTAACGGCTATGGCCAGCAAAATTACGCCAAAAACTTTACGTATCACAGCCAAACCCGATTTACCTAGAATCTTACCTATTTTACTGGAAGATTTCAATACAAGGTAAACTATAATAATGTTGACAATAATGGCCACTATAATGTTCTCCACATGGTATTCTGCCCTAAGCGATAGAATAGACGTCATGGTACCCGCCCCGGCAATTAACGGGAAGGCCAAAGGGACTATGGAAGCTGTTTCTGGCGCATCGTCTTTATATAGGGTAATGCCCAAAATCATTTCAATGGCCAAAAAGAAAATGATAAAAGATCCGGCAACGGCAAACGAGTTTACATCAATGCCGATAAGCGAAAGAATGGTTTCTCCAATAAACAAAAAGGCAATCATGATAACGGCAGCCACAATGGAGGCCTTTTCCGATTGTATATGACCTACCTTATTTCGCAAATCTACAATTATTGGAACACTTCCTACGATATCGATTACGGCAAATAAAATCATGCCGGCGGTTATAATTTCCTTTAGATCAAAATTCATTTTAAATGGGCTTTAAAAATCGGTGCAAAGCTATAAATAACTAATTGATTTCTAACGAATAGTTTTATTAAAAAAGCAGGAAAATTTTTCTATCTCTTTATTTCTCAGAATCGTTGGAAAATCTTCGAATATCCATGAACAGGTCGCACCTGTGTCTTTAAAAAAAGTATATTTGCAGCATGTTTCAATTAGGGAAAACTATTGTATCTGAAGAGATACTGGAAAACGATTTTGTTTGCAACCTTTCGGCCTGCAAAGGGGCCTGTTGTGTTGATGGGGAAGCCGGGGCTCCGGTTGAAAATGATGAAACCAAAATACTGGAAGAAATTTACCCCAAAGTGAAGCCTTATTTAAGAAAAGAAGGCATCGAGGCCATTGAAAGGCAGGGCACGTATGTAAAAGGACTGGATGGCGAATGGGAGACCCCTTTGGTTAACGGCAGCGAATGTGCCTATGTTACTTTTGCCGAAAATGGTACGGCGCTTTGCGGTATTGAGCAAGCCTATAACGCGGGGGGGGTTAATTGGAAAAAACCCATTTCTTGTTACCTGTATCCGGTGCGTATTAGGCAGTATCAAGAATTTGCAGCTGTAAATTATCATAAATGGCATATTTGCGACGATGCATGTACGCTTGGCACAACGCTTCAAGTGCCCGTATACAAGTTTGTTAAAAATGCGCTCATAGAAAAGTTCGGCATAGAATGGTACGAAGAATTAGAGCAGGTCGCCAAAGACCTGGGGCATTCATAAGCGGGTGTTTTTAGCCGTTGCCTGTGTAAAAAGACTTTCTCGGTAAAATTAAAAAAAGAGATTTTAGGAAAAGTTCCTCTAGCGATATTTTTTTACATCGCATACTGCTTGCTTTCAGTATTTTGGGTGTTTTATCGGGATATTGCGCGTTTTTTTAGCGATGTTTTTTATGGTTGAGTTTCAGTTTCAACAAATTGATTAACAATATCTTAACACGCCCCTGTTTATGGGTGTTGAAGATAGATTTCAACAATTCATGTTAAAAACTTTTACAACAATTCATGTTAATAACCTTTCATTTTCGCCGTCATTTTTCAATCTTTGTTAGTCCCAAGTCACAATAAAAAATCAAATAATAAAACGCTAAAAATCAGAAGAAATGTCAGCAGCAGTAGAGCCAATTTTGCAAGAAAATAAAGACCGGTTTGTTATTTTTCCAATACAACACCACGATATTTGGGAGTGGTATAAAAAACAAGAGGCCTGTTTTTGGACTGCGGAGGAAATTGATCTACATCAGGATTTAACAGATTGGAACAGTAAATTAAACGCCGACGAGCAATATTTTATAAAACACATATTGGCATTTTTTGCTGCTTCAGATGGTATCGTGAATGAAAATCTGGCCGAAAATTTTGTGAATGAGGTGCAGTATTCTGAAGCTAAATTCTTTTATGGTTTCCAGATCATGATGGAAAACATCCATTCTGAAACCTATTCGTTGTTAATAGACACCTATGTGAAAAACGAAAAGGAAAAAAGTACTCTTTTTAAGGCTATTGAAAATTTTCCTGCTATTAAAAAGAAAGCAGACTGGGCCTTGAAATGGATCGAGTCCCCAAGTTTTGCCGAACGGTTAATTGCTTTTGCGGCCGTTGAAGGAATTTTCTTTTCGGGGGCATTTTGTTCTATTTTCTGGTTGAAAAAACGTGGTTTAATGCCGGGATTGACCTTTTCAAACGAGCTGATTTCCCGTGATGAAGGGATGCACTGTGATTTTGCGGTACACCTTCATAACCATCACTTAAAAAATAAAGTGAGCAAGGAGCGTATCAAAGAAATTATAATAGATGCCCTGGATATCGAGCGCGAGTTTATTACCGAATCGCTCCCGATAAGCTTAATTGGGATGAACGCCACTTTAATGACACAGTATTTGGAGTTTGTGACAGATAGGCTCTTGGTGGAATTGGAATGCGAGAAAGTGTACAACTCCACGAATCCGTTTGACTTTATGGATATGATTTCGTTACAGGGAAAAACAAATTTCTTTGAAAAACGAGTGTCAGAATACCAAAAAGCAGGCGTGCTTAACAAAGACGACGAAGACCAAAAAATTAGCTTCGACGCAGATTTCTAGATTATATTGAAGCAAACAAAGAAAATCAAGGAACCCCCGTTTAATAATAATTTTTAGAAAGTCCGGATTTAGGAAAACACGGACTGGATTGGCTCACATAGTGGGCTTGCCCGATAACCATTGGGAGTTTCGGGACAAAAATTCCGGTGCTTACTTGCCCGATATTCATGGCAGGCACAGTATCGAAATGTTTTAATAGTTTTCCTAGTATGTGCCTTGGGGCGAACCACAAGGCAATTGACTATCCTTTAACCATAAAATTTTGTAGCGTATGTATGTAATTAAAAGAGACGGCAGAAAAGAGCCCATTATGTTCGATAAGATTACGGCACGGGTCCGTAAACTTTGCTATGGGCTAAACGAATTAGTAGACCCCGTAAAAGTAGCCATGAGAGTTATTGAAGGGCTATATGATGGTGTTACCACATCCGAACTGGATAACCTTGCAGCAGAAATTGCCGCAACAATGACCACAACACATCCGGATTATGCAAGATTGGCCGCTAGGATTTCTGTGTCCAACCTTCACAAAAACACGAAGAAATCGTTTTCTGAAACCATGACCGATCTCTATGAATACGTGAACCCGCGAACTGGGAAAAAAGCACCGCTACTTTCAGACGAGGTTTATGAAGTAATCCAGAAAAATGCCGACAAACTGGATTCCATGATTATTTATAACCGCGATTTCGGGTATGATTATTTTGGATTTAAAACATTGGAGCGTTCATATCTGTTAAAATTAAACGGAAAGATTGCCGAACGCCCACAGCATATGTTAATGAGGGTTTCTGTTGGAATTCACCTTGACGATATAGACAGTGCTTTGGAGACTTACGAACTCATGTCTAAAAAATATTTTACACACGCTACTCCTACCTTATTTAATTCTGGAACCCCAAAACCGCAAATGTCTTCCTGCTTTTTAATTACAGCCAAAGAAGACAGTATTGACGGAATATACGATACGCTTAAACAAACGGCCAAAATATCGCAATCGGCTGGCGGTATTGGGCTTTCTATACATAACATACGCGCAACGGGAAGTTATATCGCAGGAACCAACGGTACTTCCAACGGGATCGTGCCCATGCTAAAAGTATTTAACGATACCGCACGTTACGTAGATCAAGGTGGGGGAAAACGTAAAGGATCGTTTGCTATTTATATTGAACCTTGGCATGCCGATATTTTTGATTTCCTAGACCTTAAAAAGAACCACGGAAAAGAAGAAATGCGTGCACGCGACCTTTTCTATGCCATGTGGATGTCAGACTTGTTCATGAAACGGGTAGAGGAAAACGGGGAGTGGACACTAATGTGCCCTAACGAATGCCCGGGGCTTTGCGATGTGCACAGCGAAGAATTTGAAGCACTTTATACCAAATACGAAAAAGAAGGTAAAGGAAGAAAAACCATTAAAGCACGTGAATTGTGGGAGAAAATCCTGGAATCTCAAATAGAAACAGGAACTCCGTACATGCTATACAAAGATGCTGCCAACAGAAAATCGAACCAAAAGAATTTGGGGACCATCCGTTCTTCCAACCTTTGTACGGAAATCCTTGAATATACTTCACCAGATGAAGTTGCGGTTTGTAATTTGGCTTCTATTGCTTTACCAATGTTTGTAAAAAACAACGAGTTTGATCATAAAGAACTCTACAAAGTAACCAAAAGGGTTACCAAAAACTTAAATAGGGTAATTGACAGAAATTATTATCCGGTAGAAGAAGCCAGGAATTCCAATTTCCGCCACAGGCCAATAGGATTGGGAGTTCAGGGGCTAGCAGATACGTTTATTAAATTACGCATGCCTTTTACTTCGGATGAGGCTAAGAAACTTAATCAGGATATCTTTGAAACCCTTTATTATGCAGCAGTTACAGCTTCTATGGAAATGGCCAAAGAGGAGGGCACATACGAATCGTACAAAGGATCGCCAATTTCCAAAGGAGAATTTCAACACAACCTTTGGGGGATTAAAGACAAAGAGCTTTCTGGAAACTGGGATTGGGAAAAGCTACGTAAAGACGTAAAAAAACACGGGGTAAGAAACTCACTGTTGGTAGCACCAATGCCAACGGCCTCTACATCGCAAATACTGGGTAATAATGAATGTTTTGAGCCATATACGTCCAATATCTATACGCGAAGGGTGCTTTCGGGCGAGTTTATAGTTGTAAACAAACACTTGTTGGAAGACTTGGTGAACCTCGGTTTATGGACCGAAGAATTAAAACAGGAATTAATGCGTGCCAATGGTTCTATTCAGCATATAGAGATTATTCCACAAGATATAAAAGACCTTTACAAAACGGTTTGGGAGTTGAGCATGAAAGACATTATCGATATGTCACGCCACAGAGGATATTTTATAGACCAGTCGCAATCGCTTAACCTGTTTATGGAAGGCGCCAATTATGCGAAGCTTACCTCGATGCATTTCTATGCATGGAAAAGCGGCTTAAAAACGGGCATGTACTACTTAAGGACAAAATCGGCGGTAGATGCCATTAAATTTACATTGGACAATACCAAAAAGACCGAAAAAGTTCCAGCCGAAGCAGCCGAGGTAAAAGCAAAACCGGCAGCGGCAACCCCCGTTGCGGTAGAACCTTTATCGCCACAGGAATTAAAAGAAATGTTGGCAAAATCGAGAGATGCAGAAGACGACGATTGCCTTATGTGCGGATCTTAGATCTTTTCATTTATATAATAATTGAGGAAAGGGGAAGTTGTTTTACAGCTTCCTTTTTTTTGGATAATTAATTGTTTCCAGATATAAAGAGGTTTACTCCTCTATGAAATAAGTCAAAAGAAAAGATATTACGAGACGTATGCCCATAAAAAAAATCGGGTAACATGTTAAAAAACTACCCGATTTATAAAAAAGTGCTTATAAACAAACCACTTATTCTTCTTCAGTGGCCGTAATTTCTGCTTTTGGTACAGAGCTGTCGTATTGATCGTGATACAACTCTAAAAGGTTCATGGTAGCGACTACCAAGTCTTTGGTTTCGGTAAGCAAGCTAAAATATAAGGAGGTGTTTTTCGGACTGGATTCCTCGCTTCTGGTCCTTGAAATTTGCTTTTCAATTTTCTTGCTAACACTTTCCATCAGACCTTGTTTTTCCTGAAGGAGCATATGGATGTCTTCAAAGGCACGTGCATCAAAACTCTTTTTTATATTGCTGAAGAGCGATTGCATTTCATTTTGAAGGTCCAGTAATTCGCGTGTTTGATTGTATTTTAATTTTTTGTGATTATTGTTTACGTGTTTATAGGAAGCTTTCCCGATATATTCGAGCGATTGCGCCATGTCTTGCAGATACCCTAATATGTTGATGTAAAAATGACTTGCACCTACACTTGATTCATCTAGATTTTTAATAAAATAGAATACACTTTCCTGAAGCTCGTCAATCTCCGAGGTAAGCTTGGCTTCCCCTTTTTTGGCTTTTTTAAGTTGCTTAAGGTCTTCTTTGGAGAGCCCTGTAATGGCTCCGGTGTATATTTTATGTGCGCGATTGGCTACAGCGGCAATGTTATCGGCACTTTCTTCAATAACACCTTGAATGGAACTACTTTCGGCCCTGCTTAAGCTGTCTTCTTCTTTTGTGACCTGTGATTTTTTCTTATAGTTAATGTAATTTCTCGCCAATAATACAACGGCAAAGAAAAGTAAAACGGCTATAATGGCTGGGCCGCCTATATAAATAAGGTATGCCATGATAGAGGCGGCAACAAAGGCAATAATAGCGGTAAAAAACCATCCGCCAATTACATTAAACACACCCGCAACACGATAAACGGCACTTTCGCGTCCCCAAGCCCTGTCGGCCAAAGAGGTACCCATAGCTACCATAAAAGTTACATAAGTGGTAGATAGAGGTAGTTTGTTTGATGTGGCAATGGATATTAATATCCCGGCAATCATTAGGTTGACCGATGCCCTGATGAGGTCGAATGCTGGAAGGTCTTGGCTTTTACTTTTATTAACGGTAACAACAGGTTTTTCAAATTGCGCATTAATTTTACGTTGTACGGTTTTCGGTAAAAAAAAGTTAATGCCTTGGCTTGTTTTGGTTGCTGCCCGTACAATTGCCCTTGACAGTAAATTTGGCTGGAACTTTTCTTTTCCTTCATTCTGTCTGGATAGTCCAATTTCTGTTTCGGCTACAGATCTTGCTTTTTTAGAAAACCAAAGGGTTAAAACCATAATGCCTCCGGCAATAAAGAGCAACATAGGCTCGGTAGGCACTTTTTGTGCCAAGGACCCCATGGCAAACTGATCTGGCGCAACACCTGAGGCCACCCAGGCTTCATACGAGTGGTATGCAGCCATTGGAACGCCTATAAAGTTTACAAGGTCGTTGCCGGAGAATGCCAATGCCAGTCCAAATGTTCCCATGGCAATTACCACAACCAGCACATTCTTTTTAAAAAGGGTAGCATATAGTTGAGAGAACAGGGTCCAAACAATAAAACTAATAATGAGGACATATAGTTCGTTTCCTTCCGTAACGCCCTTAAGATTTTCATAATAAGGAGTTCCCTTGAGCCCTTTCATGAAGATAAAATATGTAATTCCTGTAAGTGCAACTCCGCCAAAAAGTGCTCCGAAATACTTCATCTTCTTTTCGTATTGGAAAGAAAAAATCAATCTGGATAGAAACTGTACAATGGCACCTATTGTAAATGCAATTACTACAGATAGGAGAATGCCCATTATAATTTCCAAGGCTTTGTCCGAGTTGATGTATTTTGAGAGGTCGGCAACCGTTTCCCCATCGTTACCTGCAATTTTAATAAGTGCCAATGCCACGGCAGCACCTAAAAGTTCGAAAACAATGGAAACCGTAGTAGATGTTGGCATTCCCAAGGTATTGAAAAAGTCTAACAAGAGAATATCAGTAATCATGACCGCCATAAAAATGATCATAATCTCATTAAACATAAATTCTTTTGGCACAAAAATACCTTTACGGGCTACTTCCATCATTCCGCTGGAAAATACAGCTCCAATAAAAATCCCTATGCTTGCGATAACCATAATCGACTTGAAAGAAATAGCTTTCGAGCCAATGGCCGAGTTTAGAAAATTAACGGCATCGTTACTGACACCGACAACTAAATCTGCAATTGCCAGAATGGCCAGTGCGAAGATCATTAACAAATAGATATTCTCCATAACTTTAAATATAAATTATTCTTTTTTATATAACTATTTAATATTCAGTTTTTTAATTTAAAAATGTAATTCCATTTGTAATCTTGCCATGATCTCGTTGCCACTTTGAAAGGCAGACAAATAACTTACATCTGTTTGTACTTTTAATTTATGCCCGACAATATACTTGGAAATGCCAAATGTATATTGGTCTTCATAACTTTTTCTATATTCACCTATTTCGTCCATGTCCAGATTGGTATAACGCCCACTTATTTCCCAATTGCTATTAAATAAATATCCTGCCTGTACATTAAAGCCATTTCCAACTTCAACTACGTCGCCTGTTGGGGTGCCATCGGAATTTCTTGCAATAGGGTCGTCTGCATTTCTGTTGGCATATTCACTTAAAAACGAAAAGCCTTTATATTTAAAAACTATATCGAGGAAAAGGGTAGAAATATCGGTTTCATAAGGTTTTGTATCGGTTTCCATAAAAGTGCCCATATTGCTTCGGGTTTTTATGGCATCGTCGTTAAAGTCGTATGTCGCACCTATCATTAACTTGGGTTTATTTTCCCGTTTTAAAGCAGAGCCCTGGTATTCGTTGTTTCCTTCAAAAGCACCAAAAGGCAAAAGTTCGATTCTGGACGTATACTGATAGCCGCCTATATTTCCAACGGTCACGTTTCTTCCTTCACCTTGGGAAAAGGCAAATTTTTCACGTATTAAAAAATTTTGCCCAGTATAAAAGTGATGTCTTAGCTGGAGGCCTATGTCGCGGTCTATGTTAAACTCTGCATTTAAAAGGGAACGGTCTACAAATTGTAGGTTTCCCGACGAGATAACGCGCTCCACGTTCCCTGGCAGTTTGGTCTGTCCGGCCCAAAGGCTGAAGTTTTTGTAAAAATTCCATTTTATCAAAGCGTCGTAGATATATCTTGGGGTATTGTTTGTATAGGGCGATCCGCCGGAAATATCCCGGTTTGATAATCCTATTTCTATTTTATAAGTAAGTTTTTTGGTGAATGCAAAGCCGTCGAACTTTAAACGGGCTCTTCTGATAAGGAAATTTGTATCAAAATCGGTAGAGTTGTCATTGTTTTCTTGCCAAGTTGCAGTTCCAAGTAGCTGAATTCTAGTAGCAAATTTCATACTCCACGTACTATCTTTTCCGGTGATATTAAGTATCCCCTTACCAAAGCGGGGCGCTTTAATCTCTTGTGCATTTGTATAGCACATGGCGAGAAACAGCAATCCCACAGTTGCATAATATTTCATATCGCTTTTAGTTTTTGTCGCTGCAAAGAACAGATAGAAATGTTAAGAAATTGTTTCCTGTATATTAAGATATTAAAAATTATGCAGTTGCAAAAAAAAGGCTGCCCAAAACGGGCAGCCGGATATTTCAGTAACTAAGTCGACAAAAACTAAAAGTTGTTGAAATATATGTTTTTTCTTAATGCCAAAAGTCTGCTATTAATTTGAAATTAGCGTAAATAAATTATTAACTTAACATTAAGTTTATCCTTATAAAAGATAAGCAGATAAACTTCCATGAATACAAGGAAATAACTTATTTAAAAAACCAATATCCCGCATTGTGTTTAGCACTTAAAGATTGATTTTGTTTAGGGTTTACAACTCTTAGTTGTAGGTATAATTTTTAATAAAACCTTACATATAATAAAACTCTACAGTATATTGCAAACTATAAATTAGGAGTATGAACTGGGAAGAATTATTGTCGTTAAAAAGGTATAACGACACGCACAAAAGATTGAGAAAAGAGCAGGATGAAACCCGTTTGGGGTTTGAGGTAGACTATGACCGGATAATTTTTTCGTCGGCTTTTAGGAGTTTGCAGGATAAAACGCAGGTAATCCCGCTTTCCAAAACCGATTTTGTGCATACCCGGTTAACACACAGCTTAGAAGTTTCGGTGGTGGGCCGAAGCCTTGGCAGAACGGTTGGCAAGGCCATTTTGGAAAAGCATCCTTATTTAGGCGAAGTCCACGGGTATAAGTTTAATGATTTTGGCGCAATTGTGGCTGCCGCTGCTTTGGCACACGATATTGGTAATCCGCCATTTGGGCATAGTGGAGAGAAAGCAATTGGCGAATATTTTAAAAATGGAAACGGAGAAAAATATAAATCGCAATTAACCGATAAAGAGTATCAGGACGTTATAGATTTTGAAGGAAATGCCAATGGCTTCAGAATTTTAACCGAAAGCCGAAAAGGTATAATCGGGGGTTTGCGATTAAGCTATGCTACGCTTGGTGCTTTTATGAAATATCCAAAAGAATCGCTTCCGAAGAAACCTACGCAACAAATTGCCGATAAAAAGTTTGGTTTTTTTCAATCCGAAAAGGATATATTCAAGGATGTTGCTACAGAACTGGGCCTTGTACAAACCAGGTCCGGAAACGATATTTCGTTTTGCAGGCACCCCCTTACCTTTTTGGTGGAAGCCGCCGATGATATTTGTTACACCATTATTGATTTTGAAGACGGTATCAATCTCGGGTTAATTCAGGAAGAATATGCCCTGGAATATTTAATTAAACTGGTGCAGGATACCATCAATATTAATAAATATCATTCTTTAACAACAAAAGAAGACCGTTTGGGGTATTTAAGGGCACTTTCCATTAATACACTTATAGCCGATGCCACTAGAATTTTTATTGAAAACGAAACCGATATTTTGAATGGCAATTTTCATGTTTCGCTATTGGAAAAATCAAAATATAAGGCTCAAATTGAAGACATTATCAGCTTGAGCATAAAAAATATCTATAAAAGCAATGAGGTCATCCAGAAAGAAATTGTAGGTTATAAAATAATAGACCAGCTGTTGGATACCTTTTGCGGCGCCGTCATGCGTACCAGCACAGGTAAGGCAACAAATTACGATAAATTGGTGCTCAACCTTTTGCCAGACCGGTTTAAGGGAGCAACCGGGGCATACGATACTTTATTGCTGGTAACTCAATTTGTGGCAGGCTTAACCGATGGTAATGCCTTGTTGATTTTTAATAAAATAAACGGGGAACTGGTTTAAGATTACTTAAAAGTTGTAAATAACCCCAACGCCCAAAGATTGCTTAAACTGTACACGCGGGCCGTATGTTATTTTTTCGCCACTGGCAAGCTCGGTCTCCTCAAACTTAACGTCGTTGTCATAAATAAGCTGTGTCCCCACATTGGCAACCACATACTCGTTTACTTTAAGCTCAACATCAAGCAACCAGTTTACATCAATATTTCCAAAACTGTTGAGATAATCGCTATACAAGGTAATCCTGTTGGACAAAAACATATTTTCGTATATCTTGGTTTGATACGAGTTTGTAACTAAAAAACCGAGTTCGGTTACTACTTTTTGTCCATCTGATATTTTGTTTCCGTCTGCGTCGTATGTAGCCTTTTTAACACCAAAAGAGCCTGCATCGGCCAAATCTTGGTCGAGTACAAAGGTCGATTTTTGAGTAATGGGCGAAATATAAAGTTTAAAATCTTTTCCTTCGGGGGAATATTCGCTACCAAAACCAAACAAAAAATAGCCCGGGGCCATGAACCTTGAAATAGGGTTGTCGGTATCGGGATATTTGTAACCGTTGGCAAACTGAGTGTTAAAATTCGCTTTGGCAGAAAAATACCAGTTAGATAGGTTATCCATTCTAAAGCCCAAAGTGGAGTTAATGGCAAAAGCATCTTCGGTTTTTCTAACCTTTTGTCCTTCCTGTACGTTCAGGCCATAACGCATAATCATTTCGTTGTTCCATTGCACCTTTTCATGCTTATAATTTCTTTCAAATTGAGCGTTGCTCAACCCGCTAATGGAATTGTTTCCCCCTGCGCTCCAGTTTACAAAAGCAATTTCGCTTATGTTTAGCCCCGCTTTGTTTATGCGTTTCCAACGGGGAGGCAAAGGTTTATATTCTTTGATAATCTTGGTTAAGTTTACGGTATCTTTTCCCGAAATAATATATATTTCGTTGGTTCTGGGATTGGTATACACATGCTGATCGTCGTCTTGGGCATTTGCAGATGCTAAAAATAACATGAAAAAGATAACAGTAAGAATTCTCATTTTTACATAAATATTAGGTTGGGTTGTACGTACACAATGCGTTATGTATTTTTATAAAAGTTGGCTTCACGGGTGCAAAAATGCTAAAAAATGCTTGTTTATAAAAATTTATTAAGCTGAACGGCGATGCTTTTTGGGTGAATACCAACCGCAAATTGCAGTTCTTCAACGGAACCCTGTTCTATAAATTGTTCGGGAATGCCAAGAATTTTAATTTTATTTTTATACCGATGCTTTACTGCAAACTCACAAAGGGCACTGCCCATACCGCCTTTTATGCTCCCGTCTTCTACCGTTACTATTTTTTTATAAGTCGAAAAGATATAATGCAAGAGGTTTTCGTCCATTGGAGCCAAAAAGCGCAGGTCAAAATGTGCAATACGTTCTTTGCCCATAGAATTGTTAATTGCTTCTGAAGCATTTTGTGCCATGTTACCAATAGTTACTACAGCAATATCTTTTCCCTTTTTTAACTCAACCCCTGTACCAATTTCAATTTCTTCAAAAGGCTTTTTCCAATCCAGTGTAATACCCCTTCCGCGTGGATACCTAATGGCAATAGGGAAATCTAATCCCAATTGGGCGGTATACATAATATTTCTTAACTCGATTTCGTTCCTTGGGGCAAAAATTATAATGTTTGGAATGCACCTTAGGTACGCAAGATCAAAAGCACCGTGGTGTGTGGCGCCATCCTGTCCCACAAGTCCGGCGCGGTCCAGGCAAAAAATAACGGGCAGTTTTTGCAACGCCACATCATGGATTACCTGGTCGTAAGCCCGTTGTAAAAAAGTGGAATAAATATTGCAAAAGGGGAGAAGGCCCTGTGTTGCCATTCCGGCTGCGAGCGTTACGGCATGTTGTTCGGC
Organism: Galbibacter sp. PAP.153; assembly: GCF_037029175.1. Lineage (NCBI taxonomy): Bacteria > Pseudomonadati > Bacteroidota > Flavobacteriia > Flavobacteriales > Flavobacteriaceae > Galbibacter > Galbibacter sp. PAP.153. The sequence continues at coordinate 61,796 of NZ_JAZEUN010000023.1, forward strand.
AATGCCAACATCAAATGCGCGGTCCGGGAATTTCTTCATCATGTATTTTAAAGAGCTTCCGGTAGGCATGGCAGGCGTTATCCCGACAATTTTTTTGTTTTGTTCGGCCAATTCCATAATGGTTGCCCCAAAAACATCTTGATATTTTGGGGGCTCTTCTTTATTGGGTTGTACAATAAGTGCCCCGGTATGTTTGTCGAATTTTCCAGGGGCATGGTATTTTACCTGGTCTTCTTCTGCCTTTTTTAAACCTTTTCCTTTGGTGGTAATAATGTGTAAAAATTTTGGTCCCTTTTTCTTTTTAAGCCGTTCCAGTTCTTTTAAAAGTTTTGGGAGGCTATGCCCGTCAATGGGCCCGCTATAATCAAAATTAAGAGCTTTTATAATATTGTTCTTAGCAAGCTGTCTGTCCTTTTTTACATTGGTAAGATATTCTTTCAAGGCACCTACGCTTGGGTCTATTCCAATGGCGTTATCGTTTAAAACAATAAGCAGGTTTGCTTTGCTAACGCCTGCATGATTAAGAGCTTCAAAGGCCATTCCGCTGGCAATGGAGGCGTCGCCAATTACGGCAATGTGGTGTTTTTCGGTTTCGCCTTTTAAATTAGAAGCCATTGCCATGCCCAAAGCGGCCGAAATAGAGGTGGAGCTATGCCCAACGCCAAAAGTATCGTACCTGCTTTCAGACCTGCGCGGAAAACCACTCAACCCGTTTAATTGCCTGTTGGTATGGAAAACATCTCTTCGTTCCGTTAAAATTTTATGTCCGTATGCTTGGTGCCCCACGTCCCAGACCAGTTGGTCGGCCGGGGTGTTAAATATGTAATGCAGGGCAATGGTAAGTTCTACAACGCCCAAGCTGGCGCCCAAATGGCCTTCTTTTGTAGAAACGATATCGATAATAAAATCGCGCAACTCGCCAGCCAAAGCGGGAAGTTGGTCTTTGGTTAATTTCCGAAGATCGGCGGGATCGTTAACGGTTTCTAATAAAGGATGCTCCATACCGCAAAAGTACAAAGTATCGCGGGTTAATAAATAGGGAATTTGTTGGATTTTTTATAGGATGTAAGTCAAATCTGTACTTTTAGGTCTTAACACGGCAATGGATTCTTTTTTTGACCGAAATGGCTTTATTTCAAGCGACATGTTTACTTAGGCATGAACCTGCTTGGGTCTTCTTTTTCTTTTCTTCTTTTTTCCCTGTCTTCAAAAGAGTCAGGTTTGTTCTGCTCAATTTCAACTTCGGTTTTTTTATTCCTTTTTGGACTTGTCTGTAAATTGCCATGATTGGAAATAGGCTTTTTAGTTTTGTTTCTGTTGAACTGAAAAATAATAATCCCAACAAGGATAATGGTAGCTATAACGGCAATCAAGGTCGAATTTTGAAAAAGAATAACAATGCCTAGTATTGGCAGGATAATTCCCCAATATTGCATGGGGATCCAAAAAAGGGTGTGATTGTTTTTTATGCGGAATCTTTGCCCTGTTTTCTCATCAATAAAAACCCGATTATCTGCTCTGTTCCATTTACGGCCGAAAGCCCAACTAAAAAGACCCGTTAAGAAAGCTGCAAAAACAAATCCGTAATCACTACTTTCTTTAGGTAAAAAGTAAAATCCTGCAAACAAGGAAGCAAATAAAACAAGGACAATTAAAAATCCTCTGCCAGACCATATTATCATTATAGCGAAATATTATTATAGTGAATGTTGTATGTGTAGTAAATATAATCAATTTCTTTTAATATGATGTAAATAATCTTAAATTTTATTTTCAGCTTCTTTTCATTTTGAATTGTACCTTTGTAATTATGATAGAACCTTTTGATGATGCCTATTTTATGAAAAAAGCCATTCAGGAAGCAGAAAAGGCTTTTGATAGTGGTGAAATTCCGGTTGGCGCCATTGTGGTAGTCGATAATAAAATTATAGCCAGGGCACACAATCTTACCGAAACGTTACACGACGTAACTGCTCATGCCGAAATGCAGGCAATTACGGCTGCTGCCAATTATTTGGGGGGTAAGTACCTTAACGGATGTACCATGTACATTACTTTAGAACCTTGCCAAATGTGCGCCGGGGCCCTTTATTGGAGCCAAATAAGCAAAATTGTATATGGGGCAACCGATCAACACCGTGGTTATACGATAATGGGAACCAAACTTCACCCAAAAACCGAAGTTGTAAGTGGGGTAATGGAGCAGGAATCGGCTTCTTTGCTAAAAAGGTTTTTTATTGAAAAAAGAAACCTGAATTGATTTCATAAGGAGATTACTAAAAACTGTTCCATAAAAAAAGCCGTCCAATCTGGACGGCTTTTAGATACTACAAAAATAAAATATCTTTTAGCCGATTACCTGCACTTGTGCAGCAACCATGCCTTTTCTTCCTTCTTCTTCTTCGTATTCTACTTTGTCACCTTCGTTTAGTTCAACACCTTTAAGTTCAGTTACGTGAACAAAAATGTCTTTACCTGTTTCGTCGTTGGTTATGAATCCGTAACCTTTTGATTCATTGAAAAATTTTACTGTACCAGTCATTATAAATTGTAATAAAAATTAAAGTACCAAATGTACCAATTTAATTGAGAGTGCAAATAAAATTATGGTTATTTCTTTTAAAAATTATTGATTTTCAGTGTTTTCCTCCTTTTTTTCGTTCATTTTATCAAGATTTTCCTTTGTTAACATGTAATCTGATATTTTTTTGCCCTTTGAACGGGAGATTAAAAACAGTGGCATTAAGATAAAAGCCGTAGCAATAACAGAAATTCCAATAATCCTATCGCCCACAAGGTCGTTGTCCTGCCATTTAAAATAATAGCCTGTGCAAAAACCAATAATAATTAAAGCAAATATAATTTGGACAACTCTTTTCATGGCCTGTTTTTATTCAATATAGCGTATTAAATTGAGAATTATTCGGTGAAAGAGATTAATTTTCTTCGATAGGCGGTTAAAAGTTTGGATTTGGACACAAACCCGTAGTATTTATCATCTTTTGTTACCGGAAGGTTCCATGCACCGCTATCTTGAAATTTTTGCATGACCCTTGTCATTTTATCGGTTTGCATCTTGATGACCTCAGGCGGGTTTTGCATGACATCCGAAGCTTTGATTTCTTCGTATAAACTTTGGTCAAACATAATCGATCGGATATCGTCCAATAAAATAATCCCTTCCAAATAGCGGGTTTCCCTATTGAGTACCGGAAATATATTCCTGTTGGATTTTACCACGGCATTGTGCACAATATCGCCAAGGGTCATATCTGGAAATAGGGGGACAAAGTTTGTCTCGATTACGCTTTCAATATCCATCAAGGTCAATACCGCTTGATCTTTATTATGGGTTATCAATTCGCCTTTATTGGCCAGTTCCATGGTATAGACAGAATGCGGTATAAAGTATTTGGTAATGGCAAACGAAATGGTTGCGGTAATCATTAACGGAATAAATAGCTCATAACCGCCGGTTAATTCGGCAATAAGGAAAATAGCTGTTAGGGGGGCGTGCAGTACACCGGCCATGAGCCCGGTCATGCCGACAAGTGTAAAATTGCTTTCGGAAACAGGGTTGCTTAAAATCCCTAAATGATTTAATACTTTGGCAAGGCAATTGCCCATTATGCTCCCCATGAACAAGGTAGGTGCAAAAATACCACCAACACCGCCGGCCCCAAAAGTAATGGCACTGGCCACAATTTTAAATAGGATAAGGCCCACTAGTAGGGCAACCACAACCCATACATTGTCCAGATCGATGTTAAAAAAGTTGTTTTCAAGTGCTGCCTTGGGGTGGCCTTGTACCAAATGGTTAATTACTTCATATCCTTCTCCGTATAGTGGCGGAATAAAAAACACAATAATTCCAATAGCAATACCCCCTATAATGAGGCGCCTAATGGGAGAACTTATTTTGTCGAAATAATCGTGTATGTATGCATATACTTTGGTGAAATATATGGATGTAAACCCGGCAACAACCCCCAAAAGAATAAAGAAGGGGACATCGTGCAGTACAAAATCGTCTTCTAGTTTAAAAGGTAGCAGAATATCGCTTCCGAAGAAAAAATAAGAAGTTATAACGCCCGACAAAGATGCCAACAACAAAGGTAGTAACGATGCTAAGGTAAGGTCAAGGCTAAAAACTTCCACGGCAAAAATAATGGCTGCAATGGGGGCCTTGAAAATAGATGCCATTGCCCCGGCCGCTGCGGCCCCAATTAAGAGTGTCCGGCTAGCTTGGTTCATATGGAACAAGCGGGCTATGTTGGAACTTAATGCTGCACCGGTGGCAACCGTAGGCCCTTCAAGCCCAACCGAACCCCCAAAACCTACCGTAAAAGGTGCGGTAAGGATACTTCCTATCATTTGGAACTGCTTCATGATTCCTTTTCGCTTTGAAATGGCAAAGAGGGTAGAAGGGATACCATGGCTAACCCTGTTCCTTATTATATACTTCATAATAAGGTATGTGAGTGTTAAACCAATTATCGGGTAGACAAAGTAAAAGGCATGGTGGAACTGTTGAACAAGCTTTCCTTCAAGCAATAACTGTATAAAGTGCGTAAGGTTTTTTAACACAACGGCGCCCAATCCGGAGGTAAAACCAACCAGAATGCTCAAGATGTATATAAATTGGCGTTGCGAAATATGTTTGGCACGCCATATTAATATTCGGGTAAAAAGACTTTTTTTAGTATGAGGCATCACCCATGGATTTAATATAAAAAACGCTTGCAAATATAATACTTACAAGCGTTTGATTTTTAAATATTTAACTTAATGTGCAGTTCGTCCAGTTGTTCGTTGTCTATTTTAGACGGGGCATCGATCATAACATCACGGCCCGCATTGTTTTTTGGGAAAGCAATAAAATCGCGAATAGTTTCCTGTCCACCTAAAATTGCCACCAATCTATCAAAACCAAAGGCCAATCCACCATGTGGCGGGGCACCATATTGAAAAGCGTCCATTAAGAATCCAAATTGAGCTTTGGCTTCATCTTCGGTAAACCCGAGATGCTTGAACATCAAGGCCTGTAAACCCTTATCGAATATTCTTATGGATCCTCCGCCAATTTCATTGCCGTTCAGCACTAGGTCGTATGCATTGGCCCTTACGCTCCCGGGATCGGTATCCAGAAGTTTGATATCTTCTGGTTTTGGAGAGGTAAACGGGTGGTGCATGGCATGGTACCGGCTAGTTTCCTCGTCCCACTCCAACAATGGAAAATCCACCACCCATAGCGGAGCAAATTCATTGGGATTTCTCAAGCCCAAACGCTCTGCCATTTCCATACGTAAGGCACTTAATTGCGTCCTGGTTTTATGTGTTGGCCCCGAAAGCACACAAATAAGGTCTCCGGTTTTGGCCCCGGTAGCTTCTGCCCATTTTTTAAGGTCGTCTTGGTCGTAAAATTTATCAACGGAAGATTTATAGCTGCCGTCTTCGTTGCACTTAACGTACACCATGCCCGGCGCACCAATTTGTGGGCGCTTTACCCAATCTATAAGCTTATCTATTTCTTTTCTGGTATAATCGGCAGCTCCCGGAATAGCAATCCCGACAACCAGTTCGGCGTCGTTAAAAACTTTAAAACCTTTATGTTGGGCTACGGCGTTGAGTTCGCCAAATTCCATCCCGAAGCGGATATCGGGCTTGTCGTTTCCATATTTTTTCATGGCTTCATCATAGGTCATTCGCGGAAAACCGCCAATTTCTACTTCTTTTATTTCTTTTAAAAGATGACGTGTAAGCCCTTCAAAAACGTTTAAAATGTCTTCTTGTTCAACAAAGGCCATTTCGCAGTCTATTTGCGTAAATTCCGGTTGTCTGTCGGCGCGAAGGTCTTCGTCCCTAAAGCATTTTACAATTTGAAAATATTTGTCCATACCGCCCACCATTAGCAATTGCTTGAAAGTTTGGGGCGATTGTGGCAGGGCATAAAACTCGCCCTCGTTCATCCTGGAAGGCACCACAAAATCGCGTGCACCTTCGGGGGTGGACTTGATAAGGTATGGGGTTTCAATTTCTACAAAACCTTCGTTTGAAAGGTAATTTCTAACTTCTATGCCCACCTTGTGCCTAAAAATGAGGCTGTTTTTTACCGGGTTGCGACGAATGTCCAAATACCGGTATTTCATCCGCAGGTCCTCGCCGCCATCTGTTTCGTTTTCAATGGTAAAAGGCGGAGTTATGGATTTGTTTAAAACCGTAATGTTTTTAACCAGCACCTCAATCTCGCCGGTGGGTATATTACTGTTTTTAGATTCTCTTTCAATTACCGTTCCGTCTACTTTAATAACAAATTCCCTTCCGAGGCGCTGTGCGGTTTCCAGTACTTCTTTTGGGGTACGCTCTTCATCAAAAATAAGTTGTGTTATTCCATATCGATCGCGAAGGTCTACCCAAACCATAAAACCTTTATCCCTTACTTTCTGTACCCAGCCCGATAAGGTAACTTCACTGTTAATGTGCGCTTTGCGTAATTCGCCACAAGTATGACTTCTATACATGGATTCTTTAGATTTTTATAAGATGCAAAGGTAATAAGTTACTTGAGGTAAAAGAAAAATTTCAATCGAGTTTTTTCTAATGTTAAATTTTAAGCAAAAATTTTAATTTGATAAAATCATAAATAACTAACAATCAGTAAAATATAAGCTTAATGTTAATTTAATGTTATGTAAACGTTTTTTAAATGTAAAATATTTAATTATATTTGTTAAGTAAGTGTAACACTTGCGGAGAAAATAGCGAAAAATATAAAGTGCTGAAGATTACTAACATAATAAAGAAGCATTTTTTAGCGAAGATTGTAAAACACTAAAAAATTAAGAACATGAAAAAGACACTATTAATTTTTGCAATGCTTTTTTCGTTAGTGATGGTAGCTCAAAAGGTTGAGAACAAACCAAAACTGGAGAAAGAAGGAGAAATGGTGAAGGCTACTTATTTCCATGAAAATGGACAAATAGCACAAACGGGTTATTATTTAAACGGAAAGCTTCATGGAGAATGGAAGGCGTTTGATGAAAATGGAAAGAAGACGGCCATGGCCAAGTATGAGAACGGAAAGAAAACCGGAAAATGGTTTTTTTGGAACGATAAAATTCTAAAAGAAGTAAATTATCAAGACAACAGAATTACAAACGTGACTACATGGAACAATGCCAGTCCGGTTGTTGTTACCGAATAACATTGACGGTTAAGTTAATTTAAAACCACGCATTGCG
>NZ_JAZEUN010000024.1:0-65647 GCF_037029175.1 Galbibacter sp. PAP.153
AATTTTATAATATAAGTAAACCCTTTCGGGCAAAGTTTGACTCCGACTTATGAACTATTAAAGAGCAAAAAAAAAGCATCGCAGACGAAAAATTGTCCCCATATTGAAATGCCAATCGTTATATAAGTGAATATTAAAAATATATAAAATGAAAGAATTTGTATTGATTTTCAGGTTAAAGGATATAGCCGACTTTAAACCTTCGCCGGAGCAAATGCAGGAACGGATGAATTGGTTGGGGAGTATAGCCGCACAAAACAAGTTGGTAGACAAGGGCAATACACTGCTTCCAGCCCCCGGAAGTGCAAAAACCGTTAAAGCAAATAATGTGGTAACCGACGGACCCTATACAGAAATTAAAGAATTTATTAGTGGTTATATTATCGTGAAAGCCGAAAATATTGATGCCGCGGTGGAAATGGCCAAAGCCAATCCTATTTTCGACCAAGTTGGTGGGAATATTGAAGTCCGTGAAGTCCTAAAACGGGATTAAGATTGAAAAAAACGCAACAATACAATCAACTTTTACCGCATTTGTTCCGAATGGAATATGCAAAAATGACGGCTGTTTTATGCCGTCATTTTGGTTTAAAGCATATTGAAGTTGCCGAAGACATTGCCAGCGATACTTTTTTAAAGGCATCCGAGCATTGGGCAATTAACGGGATACCCAAAAATCCTACGGCATGGCTCTATACCATTGCAAAGAACAAAGCCAGGGATTACTTTAAACACCGGGCTGTTTTTGAAACAAAAATTAAAGACAACCTCAAGCCGGGCGACCCCGAACCTTTTAACAAATTTGAGTTTGACGATCAGATAATTTCCGATAGCCAACTGGCCATGATATTTGCCGTTTGTAACCCGGACAATTCCAAAGAAAGTCAAATATGCTTGGCACTTCAAATTCTTTGCGGTTTTAGCCTAGAAGAAATTGGCAATGCTTTTTTAACTAAAAATGAAACCATAAAAAAGCGGTTGCTAAGGGCACGAAAAAACCTCCGAAATAACGATTTTCAAATCCAGACATTAAGCAAAACTGCTATTAAATCTAGGTTGGACACGGTTTTAAAAACGCTGTATTTACTTTTTAACGAAGGGTATTTTTCTAAAACAAATAATAAACCCATAAGAAAAGAGCTTTGTTCGGAAGCTATCAGGTTAACTTTGTTATTAACCGATAATGCATTGACCAATACCCCCGAAACAAACGCCCTGTTGTCTTTAATGTGTTTTCAAAGCTCCCGGCTGGAAGCTAGGATCAATGATAAAGGGGAATTTGTTTTGTTTGAAGAACAGAATAGGGAATTATGGGACAAATCGCTTATTGAAAGGGGAAATTATTATTTGATAAATGCAACAAACAGTAACGATACTTCCAAATATCATTTAGAAGCAGGTATTGCCTATTGGCATACCGCACCAGCAGTTGAAGATAAGTGGAAACATATTTTAAACCTCTACAACCAACTCGTTCTTATTGATTATTCGCCCATAATGGCACTAAATAGGACTTTTGCCTTTGCCAAAATATACGGACATGAAAAGGCTATTACAGAAGCCAAAAGCTTATCGTTGATCCATAGTAATTATTACCATGAACTGTTGGGTTTTTTATATGCGGAAAAAAATGTGGACAAAGCAATTTTTCATTATAATCGAGCCATAGACCTTACAAAATCTAAGGTGGAAAAACAGACATTGACGAAAGAAATAAAGCGATTGAAAAAGAGCAAAGGGCAGTAAACAAAACCAAAAAAAAGTTAATGATAGTTTACCTGCTCAATAAGTTCCAACCGTTTAACAATAGATTTTTTTTGCAGTATAGTACCGGGTGACAAAACAGCATTGGTCCCTATCCTACTTCCATCGCCCACCAAAGCCCCGAATTTCTTCGTATGTGTTTTAATAATGTTATCCCCAATTAAAACCCATATTTCTTTGTTTTCCCGTTCGTTGTAATGATTGGCGGCTATGGAGCCTGCTTCAAAATTTACATCATGACCAATAATGCTATTGCCGATATAATTAAAATGGGCAACAGCCGAATTGTTTAATATAAAACTGCTTTTTATTTCGCAACCGGCCCCTATTTTAACATTGTTACCAATAAAAACACCCTCTCTTAAATAGGCATTGGCACCAACAAAGCTATTTGAACCAATAATGCATGGAGGTTTTATAACCGCACCTGCTTCAACAATAGCAGTATTATGCACGGCATTTCCCTCTTTAATAACATAATCGTTCTCAAGGGACAATTGTTTTTCTTTTAATATGTTTACAATGTTGTTGGTAAACTCCCATGGATATTGGTGTGGGTTCGACAAAAAAGGGAAATCAGCAATAAAAGTGGCCCATAATTGTTTATCCATGCTTAGTCTTTTTTAATAGGGACCATGTACACGGGAATTTCGGTGTGTTCCAGTACAGACGATGCCACGGTACCAATTAATAGCTTCTCGAACGTGCTATGACTGTGCGTTCCCATAACAATTAATGAAGCGCCCCATTCTTTGGCATAATTAAGAATTTCATCGGCGGTATCGCCTTCTGAAATATGCGAGGTTACTGTATTATCGTTAAGGTGCTTTTGTGCCGTGTCTAAAAAGTCTTTTGCTACCTTCTTCATTTCATCCTGAAACTTTGGGTCGAATGTAACGTTCATGGCATCATAGCCCATAAATGAAGGATACTGAATTCCGTAATATTGCAAATTACTGATTACATGCAATAAACAAACTTGGGCATTAAGCGTTTTGGCTAATTCATAACCCTTTTCAACCACTTTTTCGGTCGTCGGGTTATAATCTATTGCAATTAATACTTTTTTCATGATCTGTATTGGTTTATCATCAATGTACCATAACGGCATCTATTACCAATAAAGATAGTTAAATTGCGGCAAAATAGTTTTGTATCATCCGTTAAGATTTTCAAAATAAAACATACAATAACCACGGTAGCACCTTCCGATACATCGAAATCATTTTAACATAAATTTGAAAAATAAGTTTAAATTATATTGGCCGCCATATAATTGTTTTATGTTACGGCCAATATAATTCTCCATTTATGAGAAATAAGCGTAGATGGCAATAACCAAAGCACATATTGCCAATCCTACCGGAACCAAAAATTTGTATGGTTCTATATTTACCTTTTGTGTGTATTCTAGTTCAAAATCTGTTTTTCTTGGCGCTATTTTACCAATAATCAACATTATAATGATGTTTGCAACAAATAAAATTGCCATAACGTGTAAATAATGCGGGTAAGCCAATGTGCCTATTTCGGCCAGTTTATCAGGATCGGTAATGCCCGATGCCTTTGCGGCTTCCACGGCGTTGTTGGTCATCATTGGCTTTACAATAAACTGGCTAATAATATACAATAAACTTCCGGAGACAATACCGACCTTGGCGGCCAAGGCAGGCACTCTTTTGGTTAAATACCCCACAACAATAATGGTCAAGATCGGGATACTATAACATCCGTTTACTTCCTGCAAATAACCAAAAAGCCCTTGAGGTGCATTGGCTATAAGCGGAGCAATTAACATGGAAAGGATAGCTAGGACAATTCCAAAATACTTTCCGTTTTTAATAATGGCGAGCTCCGATGCGTCTTTATTTATGTATTCCTTGTAAAAATCTATACTGAAAAGTGTTACCGAACTATTTAGGGCACTATTGAACGAACTTAAAATGGCACCAAATAGAACGGCTGCGAAAAACCCTAACAATGCTTTGGGCAAAACGGCACTTACCAATAAAGGATACGCGCGGTCTGGCGTTTCCAGCTCTGGGCCGAACATTTGAAAAGCAATTATTCCCGGCAATACCACAATAAGTGGCCCCAGAATTTTTATAAAAGCAGCCAATAAGAGTCCTTTTTGCCCTTCTTTAAGATTTTTGGCTGCCAATGCACGTTGTATAATGGCCTGATTGGTTCCCCAATAAAACAATTGAACCAGCATCATCCCTGTAAAAATGGTACTAAAAGGCACCGAATTTGTTGGTCCCCCCATGGATTTGAATTTTTCGGGAGCCTCGGTCATTAAAGTAGAAATCCCTTCGGTAATAGACCCATCGCCAATCATCAACAATCCAAAAACAGGAATCATCAAACCGCCTATTAACAATCCTATTGCGTTTACGGTATCAGACACGGCAACGGCCTTTAAACCTCCAAAAATTGCATAAATAGAGCCTATAATACCAATTCCCCATACGCATATCCATATGGAAGTTGTATGCGATACCCCTAAAAGTTCGGGAATTTTAAACATATCTGAAATTGCAATGGAACCCGAATACAACACAATGGGCAGTAATATAATTACGTACCCCAATAAAAACAATGCCGAGGCAATGGTTTTTGTGGACTTGTCGTATCTAGTCTCCAAAAACTGGGGAACTGTTGTAAGTCCGCCCTTTAAATAGCGGGGCAATAAAAATATGGCCGTAACCACCATTGCCAGTGCAGCCAATGTTTCCCATGCCATTACCGAAAGTCCTTCGGTATATGCCTGACCATTAAGCCCTACAATTTGTTCGGTAGATAAGTTTGTTAAAAGTAAAGAACCGGCTACTACCCCGGCGGTAAGACTTCTCCCTCCAAGGAAGTAACCATCGGAGGTATTTTCATCTGTTTTTCGTGTTGCAATATAGGCTATTACGGCTACCAAAAGCGTAAATCCTACAAAGGAAAGTATTGCCATGCCAAATGTTTTTAGTTTAAGTTAGATTGCGAATATAAAATATTTCGGGAAACTTATTTGAGATTTTGACAATTAAAAAGCACTGTTTTTGCTCAAAATGGCAACGTTTTGTTGCATTATTGACAATGAGCTCAGTCCATAAAAAAAGGAACTAAAAAATTCAGCTCCTTTTTTAAGTCTTAATCCATTTATAATCAATCCAAAACCTTAAACTCTATTTTAGACGAATTATACACACGGTGTGTTTGCTTTTTAAAGTCTTCTTTTTTCGCCTTAAAGATATTGTCTACATAAGTTTGCGGATTCAAATCGATTAACGGGAACCAAGTGCTTTGTATCTGCACCTGCATTTTGTGTCCCTTTTTAAAGGTATGATATACATCTTGCAAGGTAATATTTACCGGAGTTACTTCGTTTGGAACAAAAGGTTCGGGATTTTCAAAACTGTTTCTAAAACGGCCGCGCATTACTTCGCTGCGCACCATCATGTGGTAATTGCTCATTTTTAAATAGTCTTGTGTTTCTTCAAAATCTTCTGCATCGGGTGGAAATACATCTATAATTTTCACCACCCAATCGGCGGCAGTTCCGGTTGTGGACACTTGCAATTTTGCCAAAATATCGCCCACTACCGTCATGTCTTCCTCCAAAACAGGCGTTTCAAATACCAACACGTCTGGTCTACGCGCTGCAAAACGCTGGTCGTCGGTCATATATTTTCTTGGCGTAAAAACCATTTTAATGTCTTCGCTGTATGGAACCGGCTTTTTGGGGTCGCTTATAAATTCTTCATAAGAATATTGCATGGTCATTATTTCGCCCAACGTTTGGTTCTGACCCATGCTGAACGATTTTGCCGCTGTGTTTTCCGGTGGCCAAACATCATATTTCTTCCATTCATTTAATCCTGTATCATATACATAAGCTTCAGGTAAGCCAGACTCCCCTTTTCCGTTGTCTTTTAAGAAATGATTAAAAAATTTGGTTTCGATGTCATCTTGAAAAAATTCAGAAATATTATCGCCAAAATACACGTTTCCAATAGCCTGGCGCCCTTTTTTTCTTGCCCAGTCCCCATGGCTCCATGGGCCCATTACAATGGTGTTGTAATTATTGCTGGTCTTTTCTATGGTTTTATAAGTTGAAAGCGGTCCGTACAAATCTTCGGCATCAAACCAGCCACCAACAACCATAGTAGCAGGTTTTATATTTTTTAAATGTTGAATAATGCCGCGCGATTTCCAGAACTCATCATAATTAGGATGGTCTTTTAACTGTTGCCAAAAAATATTGTCTTCTTTGTAATACTTGTCCAAGTTGGTCAACGGTCCCGCATCTAGAAAAAACTGATACTGGTCTTGTGTGTTCAGCTCGGGAAAAGCGTACCAAGATTCTTTGGTGGGTTTGTCTTTCATATACCCAAAAACGGCCGTTGCACGCCAATAACTCAGTAGATAAGCCCCGTTATGGTGGAAATCGTCAAAAAAGAAATCGCCAATGCACGCCTGTGGGGAAACTGCTTTTAAATTGGGGTGGTCGCTTAAAAGTGCATATGTTGAGTAAAAACCGGGGTACGAAATCCCCCAGACCCCAACATTCCCGTTATTATTATCTACATTTTTTACTAACCAATCTATGGTATCGTATGTATCGGAAGCTTCATCTACTTCCTTCTTTTTTTTGTTTGGGATATAGGCCCGCATATTGTCGTAAACACCTTTGCTGTTCCATCTCCCCCTAACATCTTGATAAACAATTATGTTGCCTTCCTTCATCATGGTTTCATTCGGCCCTATTTTGGAACGGAACTGGTCTTCGCCATATGGCTGGCAACTGTATGGGGTACGCTGCATTAAAATCGGGTATTTTACAGAAGTGTCTTTGGGGCTGTAAATGGTGGTATGCAGCTTTATGCCGTCCCGCATGGTTATTAATACCTCCTGTTTGTTGTAATGGTCTTTTACATTGTACTCCGTTTGTGCTTTTAAGCAACTGAACGAAGCCAATAGAAATACGAGCAGAATTTTCTTCATATGAATTAGGTTATAAATTAGCAGATAGATTATAGAAACTCAAATTTATCATTCTCTACCGTGAAAAGCCAATTATTTGTGTAGAAACTGTTCCTTTTTTATGTATGAATGAATTTTAGTAGTTGACGGCACCTCTCTTTTCTTGGTAAATCTACCATACCCTCACCAGCAATTGGCGTTAAGCTTTTTTAGAGCGCATGGCCTTGGTTTTGGTTACCGATGCATCTTCGATAAAATTGTCATATTCTTTTGTGCCGATTCCATAGATGGCGATTTTTCCGTTATTGTCGGAATGTATTCCCCAACCATATCTTTTTGTTAATGGGGAAGCCCGGAAACAAGGTTGTCCTTTTGAAAAAAACTTAAGGCGCTCTTTTTTCCATTTATCCTTCGGAATTGCATTTCTTGTAGCGTAGACAAAAAACAGAACATCGTCTGAAGTATACTCGTACGGATGATCGTACAATACGTCAAATTGATAATTGGCCACGGATTTTTTCCCTTCTCTTCTCGGGGGGACTTCTGCCATTTCGAGCGGACAATCATCGGCCACTGTTATAAATGTATTTTTGCTATTTGTGGTATGCAACTTCATGTCAACCTTCCTTTAAGGTTTTTTTTATCCTTTTATCTGGAATGACCCAAAATAAAGCAACCAAAGAGTACATAACAATCCCAATAACAGGCTCGATAAAAGAAAAAGCAATCCCCAATGCATATAACAGTAAAGACCCTACTAATTTTTTATCATTTTTATACACATTGCCTACTTTAGAGTTTTTCCCTTCCAACTTTATGGCATTGTGCACAAGTAACTTAAAGCCCAATGCGGCCATAAACAGTACAATACCATATAAAACCGTTGGGTTGGTCTCAAAATGATTCTCTCCCATCCATCCAGTTACAAAAGGAAAAAGCGATAACCAGAACAGCAAATTGAGGTTAGACCACAAAACCCTACCATTTACCTTGGTAACCGCATGCATTAAATGATGGTGGTTGTTCCAATAAATACCGACATATACAAAACTCATTATATAAGTAAGAAAAACAGGCAATACTGAAAACAATGCACTAAAAGTTGCGCCTTCGGGTACTTTCATCTCCAAAACCATAATGGTAATAATAATGGCCAGCACGCCATCGCTAAATGCTTCTAGTCGGTTGGTATTCATATAAATAATTTATAAAATAATAAGACTTCAACCCAAAGATAGCATTTTCGGCTTAGTTTTGCACCATGGTTTACTTAACCCAAAGCACCCATTTATCGGCAAAATATGTATTGTTTACATTATTTCGCTGCAAACTTTTAATGGTTATATAACGGTCTGCCTTATATAAATACACATAATAATAGTTGTTCTCCGGATTGATAAAGAATTTCGGTTCGAAGCCCTTACTTCTTAAATCGTCTACAAAATCATTAAAATAATGTTCTTGGGAGAACACATTCACAACAAGGTAAAACCCTTTTTCAATGCCCGGTGCACTTGCAATGGTTTTATAGCTTGTATCGGTACCAAAGACTTCGGTAGTTACTGCCGTACTGTCTATATTTTTACTGTCTAAAGTGCTGGCAATGGAATCGCTTTGCCGCAGAAACTCCTGATATTGGGCTTCAATCTGCTCGGCCTCGGTAAGTGTTTGCTTTTCGGCATCATCAGTCTTCATTGTTGCTGTTTTTTCACCAGTATTATTCAATGTTTCATTAAACTGGGCCTGTGCATCCTTGGCATAATCTTCATCGTCTACTTTATAATCTTTGACTGTTTCTGTTGTTTCAGGCGGAATGTTTTTATTTTCTTCATTACCGTTTTTTTGATTGCCTGTATTATTGGCCACGGCCACCGCAGAAGTTGTTACTGCTGCTTTTTCTGCCGCATTATTTTTAGGCACCTGCACACTTTTGTTTTCTTCATTTGCACCGTACAATGCATAGTTGTTTGAGGCATCTTCAACCTTTACTCCGTCCTGTTGGGCATTGGCATCGGTTTGTTTGCCGGCAACTTCTTCTTTTGTTGTATTGTTGTTGGCAATTTCCTTTGTTTCTCCATCTTCTCCATCGGTTTTACCTTTACTTTCACCCCCATAAACAGCATATTTATCGGTAGCATCTTTGGTTTCCACTTGAGTTTCGGCAACAATTGCGGTTTCCGGTAGTTTATCATTCACCATATTATTGGCGTCCTCGGCACGTTTTCGTTTTATTTCTTCTGAAGAAATATAGTCTTCTTCATTTACATTTTTAGATGTTACGGCTTTTCCTCCTTCCGGGGCCGGATTTTTACGCATTTTTCTCGGTCCCAGTTCTATGGTGGCTATGGCTTCGTAAGTACTTCCGAAGGCATTATTGGTTTGGCTTGTACCCGTTTCGTAATTAATGCCAATGCTTATACCGTCTCCTATTTTAACGCCAATACCCCCCATAATCCCAAAAGTACTGTTATAACCGGCCTGGAACCAGCCTGTGTACGGAAGGTCTATCAAGGAATTAAAACCATATTGAAAATCGTCGTTAGGCAAGGTCTTTCCATAAACCAATGTACGCCATTTGGCATCTTCCAGAAGACCTACACTTTGATCGAACGATTTTGTATATGCCAATTGGCCCGAAAATATTTTATCGGAAAAATCGGTTAAAGTATTAGAATCGTTAAAATTATAATCGAAAAGGTTTTCGGCATAAACGCCAATATCAAAATTGCTTACGGAAAGATTTACACCCGGCATTACCAATAAAAGAAAATCATCTTGATTATCCAGGATAGCCGGATCGGGCTCTGGCGTATTGATCGCGTTTTTGTTAAGTCCCCTTCTAAAAAGGGTCGAGTTCATACCCACAGTCAATTGTACGTTATCCGTAAACTGTACGCCATAAGCATAATTCAGGATAAGTCCCGAATCTGTAAGCAGTCCTAAATTTTGTTGGTACAAACCTAGGCCAGCACCAGAATGCTCCCCGACCTTTCCGGAATAACTAATAAGGTATGTTTGCGGGGAATTTTCAACTCCGGTCCACTGTATCCTACTCCAAAAACTTACAGCTTTAGTGTCGTTACGCACATAACTATAGGTCGGGTTTACCAAAAACTTATCGTATTTGGTTAAGTTATGCTGTCTCCAATCGACGATAGTGCTCTTGTTTTCAACCTGGGAAAATAGCACATATGATGCCAATAGCATACCAATAGTAAGCAGGTAATTTTTAGTCATAAAAAACTAAACTATTTGGGGTTAAATAATAGTTTCAGTTTACTAAGGTAATGGAACCTTTTTTAATATTCTTCCCTTTTTTGTTAATAAAGTAGTAGAAAACAGGGGTTTCCGTGCTCATATTGGTAGAAGAATCTGGCCAATTATTTGTGTAATTATTTGTTTTTAAGATAGTTGACCCATACGAATCGCATATAATTACCTCTGTATCGGGGTCGTTGATAAATTTTTGCGGAAGCGTCCATTTATCATTAATGGAATCGTTGTTCGGACTTACAACATTCGAGATTTGAACCACATTGTTGGAAGTTACTTCGATATTTTTTTCAATCTTGCAACTACCCACTTGGGCTATGAGCGTATACGTGCCTTCTTCCTGAATATTAAAGGTAGTATTTGTACTAAGTATGTTCCCTTCGCTGTCCAACCATTCGTAACTCTCTCCGCCCGTTGCATTGGCCTGGATAATCCTATCGGGAGAAATGGTAATCTGTTCTCCGGGGTATATGGTTATTAAATCTTCCGTGTTCTTTTTTAAATCTACTTTTTCGGTAGAAATGGCACAGCCACCATAACTTACTTCAGCATAATAAGTCCCTTCATTTTCGGTAGAGAAACTATTTTGCAATCCAGAAGCCACCAGCGTCCCGTTTTTAAACCATTTGTACGTAGCTCCTTCCAACGGAGTGGCCAATAGCCTTCCTTGATTGCTTATGCAAGACATTGGTTTGTCTATGGTCAAAGCTATGTCGGGCAATCCAAGAACCATTTCTTTGCTGTTGGACATAAAAGTTTCGCCCTTGTAGGTTATCTGCAATTGGTATTTACCATTTTTCTTATAGTCCAACGCAATTGATGCACCGGTTTGCTGTGTAGTTTCATCATCTTTAAGCCATACCATATTAAAATTGTGCAAGAAATCGTTATCAATGGTTATTTCGTCTCCGTTTGATAATGTTCCCCTCAAACTCGTAAGTTTTAAAGATGCTTTGGTAGTCTGGCATGCTTTATAAGAAGCATCGGTTCCTATTTGGGCAGTAAAAGACAGGGGCTCGTATACTTTAAAGGTTTCCGATTTTACATCGTCATCGCAATCGTTCCCAGAAGAAACCTCGGCATAATATTCCCCTTGTTGGGACACGGTAAGACTGGAAGAATTAATGCCATCTTTCATTAATTGTCCGTCTTTATACCAATTTATAGATGCAATATTGTTGTTGGTGCCAATGGACAGCGTTGCTTTGTTGTTCCCGATAATAACAGCGTTTAATGGCGATATTATTTCTACAATGGTATTTTTATTTTGGAGCAAGCTCACCTCGCTAGAAGAAGAAGTACATCCGCCATCATTGGTCACCTCCAAACGATATACCCCAAAACCTTCACCGTCTTTGTTTATCTCCAATGTAGGGGCATATTCGGGCAGGTTTCCTATTTTTTCATTGTTTTTGTACCAAGCATAGATATAGTTTTCGTTATCTACGGAAGCCTCAAGGGTAACCGGCGAGTTGGCACACGTTTGTATGTTTTCGCCTCCTAAAATAGACACCTCAAAATTTTCGCCCTTGGTAACAATCACCAAGTTGGAATAAAGCGTTCCGGTACAGTTGCCATAATAAGGCTCTGCATAATATTCGCCGGGCTCGGTAACATTTAATTTATTTTCGGTAGTAACTTTTAAAATCTCACCATTTTTATACCACACATATTCATCGGCTACGTCTTTGTCTAGATTAATGGTAGCCCCCGAAGTACTGCACAGGCTTACGTCCTGGAAGTTGTTAAGCACAAGTTCTTCGTTGGGCACAAAAAAAGCATCAAAGGCTGCGGTGGCCTCCCCTATCATGGCCGGCGAAGATGCCCTGAGGCGCATTTTGTAATTCTCGCCATAAACGGTTTCTGGCAACGAAAACGATTCGGTAAATTCAAACGAATAGTTTTGACCTTCCACGGTTTTTAAAACCTTGGCATTGTTGAAACTTCCATTTTTATCAGATAATTCAATGAAAAAAACATTGTCTGCATTAAAAGGTTTTTCATTAAAAGCAAAGGTAGCTTCAAAGTCATTAAAACCATCGTTAACACAAGCATATTCAAACTGAAGTTGAGGAGCAGAAATTTTTTGGCCATAACTGTTATAAGCTAACAGTAAACAAAAAACAGCGTAAGTAGTAATTTTTTTCATAGTGCTCGATTTTAAAATATTGGGCGATTCTTAAAACCTATTCTATGCAAAATTCAAAATGTAAAAAACTCTATTTTGGTTCATTTTGCATATATCAAATATATTAAATAAAAAATAATACTCGTTTAAAAACCCATTTTTTCGATGAAATGCACATTTATTTTTTAGTTTCATAAAATGAGATGAATTATAAAAACATAAAAGAAACCTTATAAACTCCTTATTTTGAATGAATTAAACAGTATTTTTAATGCGAAAAATAAAACTTGGCAAAATTATGCCTTATGTGAAGCTAAAAACATGATATTTATCATAATTTGATGGTTTAACATATCTTTATCCAAAATTTAGATGGATGAAATACATATTATTATTGCTGTGCGTGTTAAACTTTGGTTGCAAAAATGCCAATGAAGATAAACTTGCAGAAACTACAACATTATATTTTATAAGACACGCTGAAAAAAACAGGGAGAATCCCGATGAAGAAAACCCGGCACTGACCAAGAAAGGGTTGGAGAGGGCAGAAAAATGGAGCGAGATACTAAAAAACGTTCCTTTTGATGCGGTTTATTCAACCAATTACACAAGAACAAAGCAAACGGCAACACCAACAGCAAGCAAGAACGGCCTGTCAATTACCACTTACCCGCCCGAAAATCTGGATATTGAAAAAATTTATACGCAAGGCTTGCACCATGTGCTGGTTGTGGGCCATAGCAATACGGTACCAAAACTTGTAAACAAGCTGATCGGGAAAGAAACTTATACGGACATTGAAGATACCAATAACGGAAACCTTTATATAGTTACCCTTGAAGGCAAAACGGTAGTTTCGGTTAATCTACTGACCATTAATTAACGTTTGGAGCGTTTTCTACTTTTACATCCTTTAATGCTATCTTAGACAATAATTCCAGTCCACCCGCCTGAAAAAGGCTATCGAGCTGGAAGAGGCTTGCTTTTGCTGATTTTGGCTTGAAATTGTTGTAATCTACAAAATCGATCCCGTTTACGTTTCTACGGTTATACGCTTCCCTGAACCGCATTCCGCCTTCGTTTACGTGATATGAGTATGCTAAATAATCTACCTTGAAATTCTCTTTGTTGATCCAATACACAAATTTATCCTCATAATCTTTTCCGCCGCCCTCTTGGTCGAACCATACCTTGATTTTATAATAAGCAACCCCTTTTATTTCTACCGAAGGCAATAACTCCTTATTTACAGCCTTGCCGTTAAGCCCGTAAGGAAGGTATGCAAAATAATGCACCGAATTTACACTGTTTTCATATTTACTGGCGGTCGTGTCTGCTAACTGTATTTTATCCCCATTTACCAGCCTTGTAAAACCGTTATTGGTTAGAATATCTGTTATGGTCAGGGAATCCTTAGTAATTCTTTCCAATTCAAACCTACCGTTGCTCCTAAAGGATTTATATGTTTTGCCCCTAAACACAAAAGAAATTTTCTTATTGTCCAATTTGTTCATTCCCGAAGCTTCAATAGACCTATTTATAATTGCCGAGGCATCTTCTTTTCTACTACAGGAAACATTGGCAATGCACAAAACTATAATCGCGGTTAACAGTGCTACTTTTTTCATTTTAAATAAAGGGTATTTAGATTGGACATATTATAGGACTCAGGCTATAAAACAAACCTACAAAATATTCTGTTGGCGCGATCCAGAAAAATTAATAACATTCAAGCGGGCTTTTCTGATCGGGTTAAGAAGACATATGCCCCATTGTTGACTTTGACAAACAAAAAAAGGCATTAAAAAAATGCCTTTAGGAACTATTATCACTTAAAATCAATCAATTAAAACAGTTTTTTGCTCGGGTGATTTTAAATGACAACACGAATGTAAAACCATTAATGGCCTAATAAACCGATTCTTTTTTGAAATGTTTTACCAATAAATAATACACAACAGCCCTGTATTTATTTCTGTTGGATTTTCCATATTTTTCCAAGACGGCATCAATTGCCTTATCAAGACCATCGGATTCTGAAAGGCCCAGTTTCTTGATCAAAAAATTATTTTTAACCGTTTCAACTTCTTTTGGGTCGGTTCCCGAAACCGTGGAAGCATCATCATTATAAACAGCAGGACCCAAGCCCACGACTACTTTGGTAAGCAAATCTTTATCTGCGGTTACACCACATTTTTCTTTTAGGTCCGCGGCATATTTAGCAACTAATTCGTCTCTTTTACTCATGATTTAATTTTTTTATATAATTAATGATGCTTAAAAATATTAATTTTTGCTCAAAAAAGTAAAATAATTGAGTAAAATTTCATCATTCATTTTCCTTGGGGTAAAAATTTCCAACAAACATGGCTTAGACGATTTTTTATATAAGTGCTTTATACTGGATTCCAAATCGGTTTCGCAGTCAACAGACTTATATTCAAATCCATATGTACTGCAAAGTCCTTTTGCATTTAGATTGTGCGTGGTTTCAAAATAATTATCAAAATTTTCTGAATTTTTATCGCCTGGCAGAATCCTAAAAATGCCCCCACCCCCATTATTTATAACAATTATTCTAAAGTCTGGCCTTATATAATTGTTCCAAAGTGCATTAGAATCGTAAAAAAAGCTTAAGTCCCCGGTAATCAATATGGTTGGGTTGTTTGTTGCTGAAGCTGCCCCGACCGCCGTGCTCGAACTTCCGTCAATTCCGCTGGTGCCACGGTTACAGAATACCTGCAACTTCTCGTGAAGCTGAAATAATTGCGCATAACGAATGGTAGAACTGTTGCTTAATTGAAGTTGGTAATTTTCTGGAATGGTTTTTAACACGCGTTCGTATACCTTAAAATCAGAAAATGGTATCTGTGTAATATATTCTTTGTGGGCATTGCTCCTTTTTGCCTTTATTTTTAACCATTTGGTCTGAAAGTCGCTTTTAACAGGTGTTACTTCCTTTAAAAAATCCTGAAAAAATAAATTTGGGGTGGTCTTAAAATGCCTTTCCAAACAGTAATATGTATTGTATGCCTTTTTTGCATCGATATGCCAATGGTGCTTTGGCCGATACTTTCTAAGAAAGGCCTTTATTTTTTTTGAAACTACCATCCCGCCAAAAGTAAGCAGCACTTCCGGTTGCAATTCCCTGAAGAACTCATGGGCATTTTCCAGTTTTTCAATTGGAGCTATAATTTTGTCTATGTTGGGGAAAAAATTGGAGTGGTGTAAATTGGACGTAGTTTCGGTAAATACCAATACCGATGGATCTTGGGCCAATTGCTCCAAAAATACTTTCTCGACACAATCTGGCGCATTTACACCAACCAAAATCATTTTCCTTTGTGCTTTGTTCCATATGTCTACGTAAGGATTTAAAACTTCAGCAGAAAGTTTTTCCCTTTTTATTTTGGGCATATTATTTTCTGGAAACACAAACTGCGTCCCGGTTTTATGGTACAAAGGCTCTTCAAAAGGAATATTTAAATGGACAGGCCCACTTTCTTCAAAAGCAATATTCAACGCCTTGTTGATTTCTTCTTCGTTTTCTTTTTGTATTGCCTGCTGAAGTTTAACAGGGCCAATCTGTGCCTCCATTAAAGGTTTGTTCTTCCCATCGCCAGAAATTGCCATATCTTCTTCACGTAAATCCTGTTTTAAATTTGCTGAATACAAAATATGCCTTTCGTATACATTGTCTTGACGGATGGTTTGCCCGTCGCCAATATCTATTTTGTAAGAAGGCCTGTCGGCCGATAATACCACCAACGGAATATCGCTATAAAACGCTTCGGAAATTGCCGGATAATAATTCAACAATGCAGAGCCCGATGTGCACAACACCGCAGTCGGTTTTTTTAGTTGCTGGGCGATTCCCAGTGCAAAAAAAGCGGCGCTTCTTTCATCTACAATACTGTATGTTTTAAAATATGGGTCCTCTGTAAAACTTATGGTAAGCGGGGCGTTTCTACTGCCCGGAGAAATAATGATATGTTCAATTCCTTTGGCTTTGCACAAGGCCGAAACGGTCTGTGCTAAAGGTATGCTAGAATACTTCATTAAAATAAACTAAGGTGATTTTATATACACAAAAATACTCAATTATGTGTGCTCCGCATTAAAAAGAAGGATTTATTTCAACAAGGCGTCGAGCATAGTCCGGGATTTATTTTCGGTTTCCAGCCATTCCAATTGAGCATCAGAGTCTTTGGTAATCCCCCCGCCAACATATATAATTAATTTCCCTTCTGTATATTGCATGCACCTTAAGTTTACAAAAAGGGATGTTATTTTTTTGGTATCTTCTTTAAAATTCAGTTCTCCTAAAAACCCCGTATAATAAGCCCTGTTGTAGCCTTCTTCCTTCAAAATAAAATCTTTTGCCAACTCGGTTGGGAGTCCGCAAACGGCCGGCGTTGGGTGCAAACAAGCAACAATATCCCCAATATTACCGGTATTGGCTTTGCCACGTATATCTGTTTTTAAATGCAGCAATGGCCCCGCTTTTATCGTTTTTACTTCGGATACTTCTATTTTAGGACAGATTTTTTTCAAATTTTCAAGAATAGATTCAGTAACCAGCTCCTGTTCTGTTTTTTCCTTATCACCCCACTCAACGTCCATTTTCCCATTATATTTTTGAGTACCTGCCAATGCCATGGTTTTAAACGCCCTGTCTTCAGCAACCAATAGTACCTCGGGTGTGGCGCCAAGCCAGAGCCCTATTTCGGGATGATACCAAACATAACAAAAAGCATTTGGATATTTTTGCACAAGCTTTTTAAAAACCAAAATAAAATTAAAAGTAGGGAGTTCTATTTCTTTGGTACGCGATAAAACCACCTTTTGCAAGGCCGTTTGCTTAATGGTGGAAACTGCATTTTCTACCAGAGCCATGTGTTTTTTTTCTTTTAAACTTTCTTTCTTCAACAAAACACCGTCCAATTGTTGTTCCTCATTGGAGAAATTATGCCCGCATTCCATCGCTTGGGAATTTTCCCTTGGAATAAGTATGCTTTTTTCGCTATTGCTAAAAGGTACAAAAACAAACCCCTCCTTTGTGTATTTTTCAGTATAAAATACATCATTGGTTAATTGCAATAACCCGCTTATTTTATTAATGTTTGGCTTATTATATATTACAAATGGCTTTTGCTCTTTATGTTGCTTTTTTATTTTATCAAAAAATGCTTCGGAAGCTAACTTCATCTCTATTTTTCTTTTGGTAAAGCAATGGTGGTAAGTTTTGAAACCGATACCAGATTTCCGTCTTTATCGGTAATCTTGATTTCCCATAACTGCGTGGTCCTTCCCTTATGAATAATTGTTGCCTTGGCAAAAACTTCGCCTTCGCGAATACTTTTTACATGATTTGCAGAAATTTCTATGCCCCTGACAAAAAACTCGGAAGTATTTAAAAAAATGTACGATGCGGCACTGCCAACACTTTCGGCCAATGCCACCATTGCCCCTCCGTGCAGCACCCCATCTGGTTGGTGAACCTTGGGCGTAACCGGCATTTTGGCAATTAAATAGTCTTCGCCAAGCTCGGTATACTCAATGTTAAGCGTTTCCATGAGCGTCTTTTTGCACCGCTCTGTAATGATTGATAAAATTTTTTCTTTATCAGCATTCATATCTCTACTTTTGAAACGTAAAAATACAACAACCGCAATGAATATACCGACCCTTGAAAACGAAATTGTAAAACTTTCCCCGCTTACCATGGAGAATTACAAAAATTTATATGCCATTTCTTCAGAAAAAGATTTATTACAATATTCCCCTTCAAACATTTCCACATTGCAGGCCCTTATTGAATATGTACAGACCGCCATCGATCTTGCCAGAAAAAACGAAGCCGTTCCATTTATAATTCTTGACAAAAGGACGGACCGCTATGCCGGAAGCACCCGCTACATGAACATAGACTGGGAAAATAAAGTGTTGCACATTGGTGCCACATGGATTGGACGTGACTTTCACGGGAATGGCTTGAATACGGCAATGAAGCAATTAATGCTGGACTATGCCTTTTTTAAGATGAATTTTGAAAAGGTGGAATTTAGGATAGACGAAAGAAACATTCGTTCCAGAAAAGCAGTTGAAAAACTCGGTGCAAAACTAGAAGGCATTTTGCGTAAAAATGTTTACTTAATCAATGGTTTTAAACGTAATACCTGTTGCTACGGAATATTAAAAGAAGAATGGATTAAGAAAAGTAACTAAATTATTGCTTTCTAATTCTTACAAATAGTCTTTTTAAGGAATTCTTTTGCATTCGTACTTTAAGGATTGTCCGGTATTGCTTTTCTTTGTAGCCTATGACAAATGAAGCTACTGTTTACAAATCGTTAAAAGATTTTTTTGGTTATGATACTTTTAGGCCACTTCAAAAAGAAATCATTAATACTGTTCTAAAAGGGGAAGATTGCCTGGTAATTATGCCAACCGGTGGCGGTAAATCCATTTGTTATCAACTTCCCGCTATTTTAATGGACGGGGTAACCATTGTAATTTCCCCGTTGATTGCCTTAATGAAAGATCAAGTGGACGGACTGAACATAAACGGTATTTCGGCCCGCTATTTCAATAGCAGTCAGACCCCCGAAGAGCAACACGATATTTATGCACAATTAGAAACTAATAAAATAAAGTTGCTGTATGTTGCGCCAGAAAGCTTATCGCTACTTGAAAACATCTTTAACAAGATAAAAGTTTCGCTGTTTGCCGTAGACGAAGCCCATTGCATCTCGGCATGGGGACACGATTTTAGGCCTGCATATACACAATTGGGGCACTTAAAAAACCGCTTCTCTTCTACCCCCGTTATAGCCTTGACCGCCACTGCCGATAAGGCCACGCGTGAAGATATTTTAGAACAGCTCAATATTCCGAAAGCAAAAAAGTTTGTGGCATCTTTCGACCGGAAAAACCTAAGTTTAGAAGTACGTCCGGGAAACAAACGGATGGAACAAATTGTGAATTTTATAAAAACCAAGCCCAACCAAAGCGGGATTATATATTGCCTTAGCAGAAAAACCACCGAAACCATTGCCAATAAACTACAAAAAGCAGGCTTTAATGCCGAAGCATACCATGCAGGCTTACAACATGCGCAACGGTCTAAAATTCAAGAAGGCTTTATTAATGACACCGTAGCGATTGTTTGTGCCACCATTGCCTTTGGCATGGGTATTGACAAATCGAACGTTCGTTGGGTAATACACTACAACCTGCCCAAAAATATAGAAGGTTATTATCAAGAAATAGGTCGTGCCGGAAGGGATGGACTTCCATCTAAAACGCTTCTTTTTCATAGTTATGCCGATGTGGTACAGTTGCAAAATTTTGCAAATACCAGTGGCAATCAAGAAGTTCAGCTTGCCAAGCTGGAACGTATGAAACAATATGCCGATGCCCTTTCCTGCCGCCGGAAAATCCTGTTGAGTTATTTTGGCGAATTTTTAGAGGAAGATTGCGGAAATTGCGATGTATGCAAAAACCCGCCACAATTTTTTGATGCAACCATACTTACCCAAAAAGCATTGTCGTGCGTTGCCCGCCTCAAGGAGCTGGAAAGCATCGGACCTGTAATTGATGTATTGAGGGGCTCGCATAACCAACATGTGCTGGAAAAAGATTACCAGCACGTTAAAACCTATGGAATTGGCAACAATATCTCATGGCGGGACTGGCAACATTACATTGTACAAATGGTAAACCTTGGGTACCTTGAGATTGCATTCCATGAGCACAATGCACTAAAATTAACCCCAAGTGCCAAAAAAGTATTATTCGAAGCGCAAAAAGTGGCGCTTACAAAACCTACCGATAAAATTACTGCCAGCAATGAAACCAGTACCAATCAAACTACCAAAAACAGTTTGTTTGAACGTTTACGGAAGTTGCGGTTGGAAATTGCAAGGGAAGAAGATATTCCCGCCTATTTAATTTTTAATGATGCCACTTTAAAAGAAATTGAAAAAGAACGTCCTCTTACAGATGAAGAATTTATGCAAATTAGCGGGGTTGGTAAACGCAAACTGGAAAATTACGGGTATCAGTTTATTAAAGAAATAATAGCTTTCAATAAAGAGAAAACAAAGAAAAAAGAGCAAAAAAAGGGAAACACCCATCTTAAAACCCTTGAACTGTACCAAGAAGGCTTTTCTATAGAAGAAATTGCCCAAAAAAGGTCGTTAAGCACAACCACCATTTACTCGCACCTTATTACCCTATACGAACAGGGAAAAGATATAAATCTTATAAAATACATCAATAAAGCAGACCTCAAGGCCATAGAAAAAGCAAAAAAGGTATTGAAAAATCCCGAGCAACTAAAACCATATTACGAATATTTTGAGGAGGCCATAGATTATTGGACCATCCGTGTTTGCCTAACCCTACTTAAAGACAAAGAGAACGTTTAATAAACTATCTTGGCTGTTAAATAAAAAATAATTGTAAATCCCTTAAGCAACCTTTCCACATATTTATCATCATAGTATTGCAATGATAAATTATATAGACATGGATTCAGGACATTTTTTAATTCTGATTGGAAAATTAGCTGCTGTTTTAGGAATTGTAATATGGTTGATCAAAGAGATTGGTATTTTCATGCTTAAAAAAAGTAATAAATAACCCGTTCTCCCCTAAACCTAATGTATTTCATTTTGTTATTTTTGTAAGATTTGTATTACACAAAATTGATGTAGTCACTTTTTTCATTATTTATAAGGGTTTATATACTTTTACCCCGAAAATATTTAAATGTCGAAAAGGTGATTGAAGTTCTTATTCCAATTGGATTGTACGCCACAATACTAGGTGTATTTGTGTGGCTGGTTGCTCAAATAGGAAGAATCTATTTGAAATAAAAAAATCCCGGGCTAAAACCCGGGATTTTTTTATTTATTGAATTTGTATCAGTGCTTACTTCACTTCTTCGAAGTCTACATCCTGTACATCTTCGCCTTCTTTGGCATCGCCTCCGGCATTTGCGTTTCCTTGGGCATCGCCACCTGGAGCCGCACCACCGTTTTGCTGGGCTTCGGCCTGTGCTTTGTACATTTCTTCTGAAGCTACTTTCCAAGCCTCGTTAATTTTGTC
The DNA here is from genome assembly GCF_037029175.1 of Galbibacter sp. PAP.153. Lineage (NCBI taxonomy): Bacteria > Pseudomonadati > Bacteroidota > Flavobacteriia > Flavobacteriales > Flavobacteriaceae > Galbibacter > Galbibacter sp. PAP.153. The sequence goes on from NZ_JAZEUN010000024.1 coordinate 21,251, forward strand.
CAAAGCAGGTTGAATGGTGTCTACTTCTTTAGATTCGTATGCTTTCTTCAATTCTTCCAAAGCATCTTCAATAGGCTTTTTCTTATCTGCCGATAATTTATCGCCAAACTCTTTCAACTGTTTTTCAGTTTGGAAGATCATGGCATCGGCTTCGTTAAGCTTATCTACTTTCTCTTTGGCTTTTTTGTCGGCATCGGCATTGGCTTCTGCTTCTTTCTTCATTTTATCGATTTCTTCTTCGGTTAAACCTGAAGAAGCCTCGATACGGATATTTTGTTCTTTATTGGTTCCTTTATCCTTAGCAGAAACATTTATAATCCCGTTTGCGTCAATATCGAAGGTTACTTCAATTTGAGGCACCCCTCTTGGTGCTGGCGGAATTCCGTCAAGGTGAAAACGTCCAATGGTTTTATTGTCTGTGGCCATTGGTCTCTCTCCCTGAAGTACGTGTATTTCTACAGAAGGCTGATTGTCTGCGGCTGTAGAGAACACTTGCGATTTTTTTGAAGGAATGGTTGTATTGGCCTCGATTAACTTGGTCATTACGCCGCCCATGGTCTCGATTCCCAAAGAAAGCGGGGTTACATCTAGCAACAATACATCTTTAACGTCCCCGGTTAGTACCCCACCTTGAATAGCGGCCCCAACGGCAACTACTTCGTCTGGGTTAACTCCTTTGGACGGTTTTTTGCCAAAGAATTTTTCTACTGCTTCTTGTACGGCAGGGATTCTTGTAGACCCACCTACCAAAATTACTTCATCAATATCGCTTTTTGAAAGTCCAGCACTTTTCAATGCTTTTTCGCAAGGTTTGATGGTTTTTTCTACCAAGTCGGCTATTAATTGTTCAAATTTAGACCTGCTCAATGTTTTCACCAAGTGTTTTGGTCCGCTTGCGGTAGCGGTAACATATGGTAAATTGATTTCGGTTTGATTTGCAGATGACAATTCAATTTTAGCCTTTTCGGCAGCTTCTTTTAATCGTTGCAATGCAATAGAATCTTTCCTTAAGTCTATATCTTCATCGGCTTTAAATTCTTCGGCCAACCAATCTATAATTTTTTCATCAACATCATCACCGCCCAAATGGGTATCGCCATCGGTTGCCAATACTTCAAAAACGCCGTCTCCCAGCTCAAGGATGGAAACGTCGTGCGTACCACCACCAAAATCGAAAACCACTATTTTCTGGTCTTCTCCTTTTTTGTCCAGCCCGTAAGCCAATGCAGCCGCGGTAGGCTCATTAATAATTCTTTCTACCTTTAAGCCTGCAATTTCACCGGCTTCCTTGGTTGCCTGACGTTGCGAATCGTTAAAATATGCTGGTACGGTAATAACCGCTTGCGTTACATCCTGACCCAAATAATCTTCGGCGGTTTTCTTCATTTTTTGAAGGATCATTGCCGATAATTCCTGTGGTGTATACAAACGTCCGTCTATGTCCACACGTGGTGTGTCGTTATCTCCTTTGGTTACTTTATAAGGTACTCTGTCTGCTTCTCTTTGAGACTCCGAGAATTTGTTCCCCATAAAACGTTTAATCGAATAAATAGTTTTATTTGGGTTGGTCACGGCTTGACGTTTGGCCGGGTCGCCAACTTTAATCTCGCCGCCTTCAACAAAAGCAATTACAGAGGGAGTCGTTCTTTTTCCTTCGGCATTAGGTATAACTACTGGCTCGTTCCCTTCCATTACGGAAACACAAGAGTTGGTTGTACCTAAGTCAATTCCAATAATTTTACTCATGTTTATGTTTTTATAGTGTTTGAAAAATCTTTTTTAATTCGGTTTGTAAAAGTCAATCTTTATGCCATGCCTAAAAAAATGACAAACTGTCATAAACAAAATGAACCACGCCAAGGCCCCGTGTAAACATTGCCCATGGAACGCACGTATGCTGACACCAATTGTTTTTATACTAATTTTGTTATCGATAAACATCCATATGGTATTAAGTTGAACCCTATAAAAAATGGCCTTGGAAGAAATTAGAAAACAGTTTGAAAAAAACGTTTCCATTACCGATGCAGATTGGCAGCTATTTGCCTCGAAATTAAAGCGGATGGAATACCCCAAAAAATCCGTTATTTTAAAAAGGGGGAATATAGAAACCTCTCTTTCTTTTATTGAAAAAGGTATTGTGCGCTTCTATATACCAAAAATAGACAACGACCTTACCTTTAGTTTTTCATTTGCGAATTCGTTTGTAAGTGCATACGATTCTTTTTTAACGCAGACCCTTTCCACTTACAATGTGGAAACCATTACAGCAACGGTTCTCTGGCGGTTAACGTACAATGACCTTCAGGAAATATACCAAACAACACAAATTGGAAATACCATTGGCAGGATTGCAGGTGAAGACTTGTTTCTGAAAAAATCCAAACGGGAAATTTCACTGTTGAAAAATACTGCGGAAGAAAGGTATTTAAGTCTTTTTTTAGACAGGCCGGAATTAATTAAACAGATTCCGCTAAAATATATTGCATCGTATATTGGAATTACCCCACAAGCTTTAAGTCGGATAAGAAAGCGTATTTCTTAACTTGGGTTCATTGTGAAAAGCGTGGAAAGATTGGAACTTTGCAGAAACCTTTTTTGAAAAATTCATCTTAAAAAAACAATCAATGAAACCGCTAATTGTACTCATAGGCTCTTTTTTGTTTTCCGCTTTACTACTTAAATTAATACATCGGCATATCGATTATAAATTGGCTGCACGAATTGCAATGACCCTTATGCTGGTTTTTACCGCAATCGGCCATTTTGCTTTTGGCAAGGGCATGCAACAAATGTTGCCTGATTTTATTCCGTACAGGTTTGAAATTGTAATATTAACAGGCATTATGGAAATATGCTTGGCAATCGGACTGTTATTTCCCCAATATAGAATTATCGTTGGCTGGATGTTAATAGCTTTTTTTGTTCTGGTTTTGCCGGCCAATATCTATGCGGCCCTAAACCATATAAATTACCAAACCGGGGAATACAATGGAAACGGACTAACTTATCTTTGGTTTAGGGTTCCATTACAGCTATTCTTTATTGTATGGGTTTATTTTTCCAGTTTAAGGTAGGGTTAAACTACTGGAAATTACTTTTGACATTTTTTTAAGGTAACCTTCATTTAAATTTAATATTAACCAATCAACAACTTTAAACATTTATACTTTTAACTTCGGTAACAAAATGTATATTTGCCATCGCTAAAACGTTTTCGTTCATGGAGTGCATAAGTGTTTTTGATATGCTTAAAATTGGCGTGGGCCCTTCCAGTTCTCATACTTTAGGACCATGGAGAGCCGCCGAAAGATGGATTGCGGAGCTAAAGGAAATGGGACATTTTAAACAAGTGTCTGCAATTACCGTTCATGTATACGGCTCGCTTTCCCTAACCGGAAAAGGGCATGCTACCGACTTGGCCATCCTTTTGGGCCTTTCGGGTGCCGATCCTGAATACATCCCTATTGAGGACATTAATGGTATTGTTGCAAAAATTAAAAGTGAAGGCAGTTTAAGTTTTAACAATGAAAAGATTTTACCTTTTAATTATAAGGAAAACATTGTTTTTCACCGGGAATTTCTTCCTTTCCATGCAAACGGGCTCACTTTTGAAGCAAGACTGAGTTCTGGAAAAACGATTACAGAAACCTATTATTCCATTGGCGGTGGTTTTGTGGTCAAAGAAGAATTAATCCATGCCAAGGAAAATCTCAAGACCCTTAAAACATTTCCCTTTCCCACCCAAAAAGGAACAGAATTACTTGTGTATTGCCAACAGGAAAATGCCAATATTTCTGATATTGTTTTGGAAAACGAGCGGTCGCTCAGGACAGATATTGAAATAGACCGGGAACTATTGCGTATTTGGAATACAATGCTGGAATGCATGCATACGGGTTGCCATACGGAAGGTAACCTTCCCGGCGGGCTCAATGTACGCCGACGCGTATACGACACCCACCAGCGCTTAATGGGCAATGTACCCTATTCATCGCCTCAGGAATGGTTGGAAGCTATAAGAAAAACCGAAGTTAAATTCAGGCAAATTCTTAAATGGGTAAGTTGTTTTGCCATTGCCGTTAACGAAGTAAATGCTTCGCTAGGCAGGGTTGTAACGGCTCCAACCAATGGAAGTGCCGGGGTTATTCCTGCTGTTTTAATGTATTACCTGGTTATTGAAAACCATAACGCAGGATTTAATGAGATAAAAAAATTCCTTTTGGTTGCCGGGGAAATAGGGAGCATCTTTAAAAAAGGAGCCACCATTTCGGCTGCCATGGGCGGGTGTCAGGCAGAAATTGGCGTATCCTCGGCAATGGCCGCGGGAGCCTTAACAGAATTATTGGGAGGAACCCCCGAACAAGTGCTCATGGCCGCAGAAATTGCCATGGAACACCATTTGGGATTGACCTGCGACCCCATTGGCGGACTCGTGCAGGTACCGTGCATTGAACGCAATTCCATGGGTGCCATAAAAGCAATTAATGCTGCCGAACTGGCACTGGATACCGACCCAAAAAATGCCAAGGTACCATTAGACAAAGTAGTAAATACCATGTGGGAGACTGCCAAAGACATGAACTCGAAATATAAAGAAACCTCCGAGGGCGGTCTGGCCGTTGGCGTGCATTTAAGCGATTGCTGATTGTATATCGGGAATTGATAGGAAAATGCATTTATTTTAATCCCCCTATCTCTTTAATAAAGTGGCCAAAATCCTAACAAAAAGCTAAAACATTTGGTATTGTAATATAATTTTAATCCTTTTGAAGCGTTTATCCCAATAACAATAAAAAGATAACATTTATGAAATTATTTAAAACTATATTGAGTGTTTTATGTATTGTAACCATGTTTACTGCTTGTGGTTCTTCTGATGACGATTTTGCTTCCGGTCCGGATGTAGATGATTGCCTCGGGCTTGGAGACCCACAGCTAAAACTGTCTATTCAAGATACTTATACTACACTTCCCGGTAAGGTTTCGGTATTTTTTAAGGTGAATACACTTGAAGGCGAACCGGTATCAAACTTAACGGCAAACAATTTTAGCATCTACGAAAAAGGACGAAACGATAATTGCTACAAGCCTATATCGCCTTCCGAATCAAACGGGAGGATTTCCCCTAATTCGCAAATATTCAATACAAATACGCTTCTTGTACTCGATTTAAGTAACAGTGTATTAAGTTCCAGTTTAGAAGAATTAAAAACTGCATCGGTTAGTTTTGTTGAAGAAGTAATGCCCGCTACTCCTGATGAAAAATTTAAAATGGCCATTTATTGGTTCGACGGAAGCGATGAACTGCACGAATTAAACGCATTAACATCAGACCGTGCAGCGTTAACGACCGCAATCGACAGCATAACAAGCGACATAAGTCAAGACCCATCTACCGATTTGTACGGTGCGGTTATAAAATCTACCGATATAGCAACGGGAATACTCCAGGAAAACGAAGAACTTGATATCTTGGCAGCATCATCTGTAGTTGTTTTTACCGATGGAACCGATCAGGCTGCCCGTTATAGCGAAAGCGATGCCATTAATAAAGTAAAAAATGCCGACGAGAATATTTCTTTTTTCACCATTGGCCTTGGTAATGAAATCGACGAGAATGTCCTGACTCAAATTGGTAAAACCGGAAGTGCATTTGCCAGCAACAAAGAAGAGCTGGAAGATACTTTTCAGGATATCTCTGAAAATGTTGCAGGACAAGCCAATAGTTATTACCTATTTGAATACTGTAGTCCGAAACGAGACGGAAGCGGTGTTAACCAGCTGGTTATCCAAGCCAAGCGCGGTGAAGAGCAAGGCGCCATCCAAACAGAGTTTGACGCTACCGGGTTTACCGGAGGATGTAAATAAAACTTATTATTTAATAACACTTAAAAGCAAAAAAAGAGCCTTTTAAAAAGGCTCTTTTTTTATGATTGATATTCTTTTACGATATTCATCCTGAGTTTTCTAAAATAGTCTTCCGCCAGCCAATCTCTATAATTCTTGGTGCTTTTGCTTATACAATACGAGTATCTTTTTATACGGCTGTCTATATCCTCTTTTAGCTCCATTGCCAGCATTCTCGCCTCGTATGCATCATCACTATTGTCAACGCACATTTTGGTGTGCTGTGTCAAAGAACGTTCCAATATTACTTTAGAACGCAATCCTTTTTTAATAGTTTCATCATAAATTTCTTCAATATTAAGAGAAACATCGGCAGTATTTTTAAATTTTTCACGGAGTTTTGGCGGCATTTCGTAAACAAAATTGCTTTCAATTTCTTCGTCGTCCTTAATGTTTTCCAAATAAAAATCGGGATACCTAAAAATGTGCTGCCAGTCTACCGGCTCGCTCCATAAACCAAACCGGGCAACGTTATTGCCCAAATCTATCACTTTAAACTTATTTTTATTTGGCAACACGCGCGAACCACGGCCTATCATTTGAAAATAAAGTGTTAGCGACCGCGTGGCACGGTTTAAAATAATGGTCTCTACAGATGGCTCGTCAAAGCCAGTGGTTAAAATACTTACCGAACTTAAAATAGCATCGGGCGTGTTTTTAAACCATTTCAAAATTGCCTTACGCTCTTTGTTGCTGTGCGTATTATCTAAATGCCTCACCGGATAACCGGCTTCCCTGAACATTTCGTAAACATACCAAGATGTGTTAATCCCGTTGTTAAAAATAAGGGTTTTGGTCCCTTTGGCCTTTTCTTCGTATGCATGCAGCAGCTTTTCCTGCATTTCCAGGTTTGAATACAGTGCCTCTGAAGATTTTACCGTATAATCGCCATTGATACCAATTTTTAAGGTCCCAAGACCCACATCAAACGAAAAGGTATCGGCTTTTGCCAAAAAACCCTTGTCGATAAGTGTCTTTATGGCTTCCCCGATAATCAGCTCATTGTAATTATCCTTCATGGGAAGCTTTATATTCGAGCTCAACGGGGTTGCGGTAACACCAAGGATAAAACTGTTTTTAAAATAAGACAATAGTTTTCTAAAAGAATTGTAATGCGCCTCATCTATTATTACAAGACCTACGTCTTCTATCTCCAGCTTGTTGTCGTTCAGCCTGTTTTTTAAGGTTTCTACCATGGCAACAAAGCACATATAGTCCTTTTGGTCGGGCAATTCCTTAACCTTGCTGTTTATAACCTTATTTTTGACGTTAAAGCCACGCAGCATTTTGGAGGTTTGCTTACTTAGTTCTATTCTATGCGTAAGCACCACCACTTTTTTATTGTTTTCCTGAATATACCTTCGTACAATTTCAGAAAAAATAACTGTCTTCCCCCCACCTGTTGGCAATTGGTACAAAAGGTGGTAATTATGCGGCTTGTTATGTATACGATCAAAAATCTCGTCTATTGCCCCTTTTTGATAATCGTAGAGCTCCTTTTTTTCTTCTTCTTCAATCGCAAACATGCTTTCTTTTTAGGTAAATGGTTAAACGGGCAAATTTAGCTAGTTTTATCCTTAAAGTGAAATTTTCGACAGAGATAAACACAAGATTAACAAAGAAGTGGCTTTTTTTTCAGCCTAAAAATCAAAAATCACTGGAAATGAAGCTTTTATACAATACTTAACATAATCGCTATGGTCGTTCCATATATTTATCCTAGCTTCGCACTTTATTAAAAACTCAAGCCCGCAAAAATGCTGGCAATAATTAAAATGTATATATGAGTCAAGTAAAGGAAAACGACACAGTTAAAGTTCATTACACGGGAAAATTGGAGGACGGTCAAGTTTTTGACAGTTCACTGGAAAGAGAACCATTGGAATTCACGCTTGGTCAGGGACAATTAATCCCCGGGTTTGAAAACGGAATTTTAAACATGTCGGTTAACGAAAAGAAGACTATCAATATTCCTTCTGCAGAAGCTTATGGTGACATAAGGGAAGAATTGTTCCAGGAAATCCCTAAAGCAGAACTTCCAGAAAACATAGAACCAAAAAAAGGAATGGGGCTTGTTTCCAGAACTCCTGACGGAAGAGAAATACAATTGGTGGTTGCCGATGTAAAAGACGCGTCGATTGTAGTAGATGCCAACCATCCATTGGCAGGAAAAGACCTTACCTTTGAAATTGAAGTATTGGAGATTAAATAGTTTTTTAATCCACTTAATAACAAACGCCTGATGATTTATTTCTCAGGCGTTTTTTTGTAATAGCTTCTTCCTAAAGGAAAAAACATGCCCGTAAATCTTAAAATTATCCTAAAAAACAGGGTTTTAAGACATTAAAAGGGAGTTGTATTTGCTTTTCTGGAAAAAAAATGTTATTAATGCTAGGTTATTATCAATTTATAGAAAAAAATACATGAGACAACTTAAAATTATAAAGCAGGTAACCAACCGCGAGTCGAAATCTTTAGATAAGTATTTGCAAGATATAAGCAAGATTGATATGATTACTGCCGATGAAGAAGTAGAATTGGCACAGCGTATCCGTGAAGGCGATCAGGTTGCCCTAGAAAAGTTAACAAAAGCTAACTTACGCTTTGTGGTTTCGGTTGCAAAACAATATCAAAATCAAGGGCTTAAATTGCCCGACCTTATCAACGAAGGCAATTTGGGCTTGGTAAAAGCTGCCAAAAGGTTTGATGAAACCCGTGGTTTTAAATTTATATCGTATGCAGTTTGGTGGATACGCCAATCTATTTTACAGGCATTGGCAGAGCAGTCGAGAATAGTAAGGCTGCCGCTTAATAAAATTGGGTCCATCAATAAAATCAATAAAGCATACTCTTTTCTGGAACAAGAGCACGAAAGGGCCCCTTCGGCCGAAGAGATCGCAAAAGAACTGGACATGACCGTTAAGGACGTAAAACAGTCCATGCGGAATTCGGGAAGGCACCTTTCCATGGACGCCCCTTTAAAAGAAGGGGAAACATCCAATTTGTACGATGTGGTCCGCTCTGGCGAGTCCCCTAACCCGGACAAAGACCTGTTGCACGATTCCTTAAACATTGAAATAAACCGTGCCCTGGAAACGCTTACCACCCGTGAAGCCGATGTAATCAGGCTAAACTATGGCATTGGCGACCAACAGCCCATGACCTTGGAAGAAATAGGCGATGTATTCGACCTTACCAGGGAGCGCGTTAGGCAGATCAGGGAAAAAGGCATTAGAAGACTCCGCCATAATTCCAGAAGTAAAATTTTAAAAATGTATTTAGGCTAAAAAGTTTTAATCAATAATTTATATCCCGCTTCATCCAAGCGGGATTTTTTTTCGTATACATAAGCAGTGGCTTCACCATAACTTTAATACACCTTTAACCAAAAGACATTAAAAAAAATTGTTTGTTTGTAATCTATGGATAAGATAAAAGCCTATTTAAAAAAATATAAAAAGCAACTGCTCATCGCTTTGGCGAGTTTTTTTGGACTCATCATTGTTTTTGTATTAAGTGTGTATTTAGGGGCCTGGGGGCATATTCCTTCTGAAAAGGAGCTTTCTGAACTCAACCTGAACGAAGCCACAGAAATATTGTCAAACGACGGCAGGCTCATTGGGAAACTGTACATAAACGACAGGCAGCCAATCCCTTTTGACAGTATTCCAGAAACGCTTATCAATGCACTTGTAGCTACAGAAGATGCCCGTTTTTACGAGCACAACGGCGTGGACAATAAAAGTTTGCTTCGTGTTTTTTTTAAAACAATCCTGCTCCAAGACGAGTCATCGGGTGGCGGGAGCACCATTACCCAACAGTTGGCAAAGAACCTATACCCTAGAAAAAGCCTGGGCTCGTTGGGAATAATTGTGCATAAATTAAGAGAATCCATAATTGCCAAAAGGCTGGAAGATGTATATTCAAAAGATGAAATTTTATTGCACTATTTAAATACGGTTCCGTTTAGCGACAATACCTACGGAATAGAAAGTGCCTCAAAACACTTTTTCAATAAAACAGCATCGCATTTGTCCATTGTTGAAGCCGCTACGCTCGTGGGCTCGTTAAAAGCCACTTATTATTACAATCCAAAATTATTTCCAAAAAGGAGCATGCAACGGAGAAACGTAGTGCTTTATCAAATGAAAAACTACAAATACCTCGATGAAGAAGCATACGATACCCTTTCTAAAGACACCTTAAAACTGGACATCCAGCAATATAGCTACAACGACGGCATGGCGCCTTATTTTAGGGAACATGTAAGGCTATATTTAAAAGATTGGCTGAAAGAGTACAACCAGAAAAAAGATACCACCATAAATATTTATACCGACGGATTAAAAATACATACCACTATTAATTATGAAATGCAAAAATTGGCCGAAGAAGCCATTAAAGAACATTTAAGCAAGCTTCAGCAACAATTTGAAGAAAGTTATGGAGAAAAGGCTCCGTGGCTTACCAACAAGCTTCTTATAAATACTGCACTGAAAAAAACAACTTCTTATAAAAAATTGGCCAATGCCAGCTTGAATGACGCCCAGATTATGGATTCCCTTCAGAAAGAAAAAGAAATAAAAGTTTTTGAATGGGATAGCATTTCTAAACAAAACTTGAGTACGGTAGATAGCCTAAAACATTATTTAAAATATTTAAATTGTGGGTTTGTATCCGTTAACCCAAAAAATGGCGCCCTGCAAACATGGGTCGGCGGAATTGACTACGAGTTTTTTAAATACGACCATGTAATACAAAGTAAGCGCCAAGTGGGGTCTACCTTTAAACCTTTTGTTTACACTACTGCCATTGAAAATGGATTGGACCCGTGCACGTATTTTTCGGTGGAGCCCGTTTCTTACGAAAACCTAAAAGGCTGGACCCCAGAAAATGCCTCAAAAGACGAAGATGAAGAATACATGAACTATTCCATGGAATACGCATTGAGCAATTCCATTAACACAATTGCCGTAAAAGTACTGGAAAAAGCAGGTATAAAAAATACCATATTGCAGGCACAAAAAATGGGCATTACCTCTGCCCTGCCAGAAGTTCCTTCGTTAGCTTTGGGTACGGCAGAAGTTAGCGTCATGGAAATGGCAAAAGCCTATACTTCATACGTAAATAACGGAATTCCCGCTACGCCCTTTTTTATAACAAAAATAGAAGACGATCATGGAAATGTCTTGATGGAACACGAAAAACCGGAAGAAAACGAAAAAGCTATTTCTGACACCACTAGGGAAGTTATGCTGGAAATGATGAAAGCTACAATTAATAGCGGTACAGCAACCCGGTTACGGGGTACGTATGGACTAAAAAACGATATAGCCGGAAAAACAGGTACCACCCAAAATAATAAGGATGCGTGGTTTGTGGGCATTACACCGGCATTGGTAAGCGTAACCTGGGTTGGGCTGGACAATCACCAAATAGGCTTTAAAACAACGGCCATGGGGCAAGGTGCTAATGCTGCCTTACCTATATTTGGCTTATGGTTGCAAAAAATGAACAAACAAAAAGAGTTAGATGCCATTACACAAACAACATTTAAAACTCCATCAAAAGAAATATTGGAAAGCCTTGATTGCAACCCGGAAAAACGCGATGGTTTTTTTAAAAGATTGTTCAACAATCCAAATAAAAAGAAAAGCAGGAAATTTAAAAGCAAGAAGTAACTATTTTATTACACTTCTTTTATGTTAAATTTGTATCGCTTAATTAAACCTTTATGGAAGATAAAGAGGAATTATTGACCCAACTTAGTTGCCACGTTCACGATTGGTTGTTAAATCAAGGATATGCATTGGGAACCGCTCAAAAAATCAATTTATTAATCAATATTCTTGTAGTTGGTGTTTTTATTTACGTAATAGATCTTATTTTAAGGACTTTTGTGGTTAAGTTTTTTTATTCTTTTACAAACAAAAGCAAAACAACTTTTGATGATTATTTGGTAAAGAGCAATTTTCCAAAGTTTGTTGCGCACATCATTCCTTTTATATTAATCAAGCGCCTTATCCCCTATGTTTTTGTAGATTTCCCAACACTGGAGACCTTTCTTTTAAAAGCTACGGATATTTATTTAATACTGCTTATTGTATTTATTTTAAGGAGTATTGTAAGGAGCATAAAAAATTACCTTCGTACCACCGACCGTTTTTATGATAAGCCTTTGGATAGTTATGCACAGGTTGTTATTATTTTTATATGGTTTATAGGAATTGTTTTTATTTTTTCTGAACTCACCGGCTATTCCATTGTAAAGTTTATTACCGCACTGGGTGCTGCATCGGCCATTTTATTGCTTGTTTTTAGAGACACCATATTGGGTTTTGTTGCCAGCATACAAACTTCTACCAACGACATGGTACGCATTGGCGATTGGATTACCATGGAAAAATATGGGGCCGATGGCGATGTAGTTGAAATTAACCTTGCAACGGTAAAAGTTAGAAATTTCGATAATACCATTACCACTATTCCAACTTACGCACTTATTTCCGATTCTTTTAAAAACTGGAGAGGAATGCAAGAAAGTGGCGGTAGGCGTATTAAAAGGGCAATTTTTATAAAAGCGTCGAGCGTGAAATTCCTTTCACAAGAAGAATTGAAAAAATTCCAGAGCATTCAGGCCGTGCAGCAATATATTGAGCACAGGCAACGCGATATCAATAAGTTCAATACAGAACAGGGCTACGACAAAGACCTCAATATTGTTAACGGAAGGAACCAAACCAACCTTGGTGTCTTTAGGAAATATTGCGATTTGTACCTGCAAAATCATTCGGCCACAAATAAAGACCTTATGATTATGACCCGTCATATGGCGCCTACCCCCGAAGGGATCCCTCTTGAAATTTATGTTTTTTCAAGTGATAAGCGATGGGAAAACTACGAACGTATTATGGCAGATATTTTTGAGCACATAATTGCAGCGGTCCCACATTTTGATCTTGAAATATTTGAAAGTCCTTCCGGTTCGGACCTACAGAATTTTATGAAGAACCGCCAGTCAAATTAATTGATTATTGTTGAAATTGATTGAACCATAAACTTTACTGTTATATCATTGAGCTACATTAACATGTCGGATCAATAATACAATACTCCGTATGCTTTAAAAAAGCTTGGGATTTTCTCCATCTTTGGTTTTAGGAATCTTTAAATCTGTTCCCAATTCCTTATTTAGCTTTTTAATAAAATAAGCCGATAATAAAGGGGATTCTTTTTCCAAGTTTTGATGCACAAAAAAATTAATATTGGAAAGGCCTTCGTCATGCCAAATCTTTAATCTATTCACCCAATCGTCAAGACGCTCGTAATCGGTAGCGTGATTGGCACCTACATACCTTATAAAAGCTTCATTGGTGGTTAAACGCATATGTAAAAGATCTCGTCTTCCGGCCGTGTCCACAAGTACATTGGTTACATTGTTTTCTTCTAATAAATGATATAATTCCTGAGCTACTTTTTCGTCGTTAAACCAATCTGTATGCCTAAATTCAACTGCTAGGCCAAACTCTTTGGGCCATTGTTCAATGAAATGTATTACACGGTCAAAGTTTTTCGGTCCAAAATTATTATGCATCTGCAAAAATATGGTCCCTAACTTGTCTTTAAAATGCGAAACACCGTCTAAGTATTCTGGGAGAAATTTTTCAGGTTCGATAAGCCTTTTCATATGGCTTACCATTTGATTGACTTTTGGAAAAAATTTAAAATCGGCTGGTACCTTTTCATACCATTTATCAAACTGATCGATTGGAAAATTCCTATAAAAAGTAGAGTTCATTTCAATTGAATTGAATTGAGAACTGTAATACGACAACTCATCTTTTGTGCCTCTTGGATAAAAACCTTTTAAATCTTGCTTGTTCCATTTTGCACAACCAACATGCACTTTTAATTTTGCGGTTTTTGTTTTTTTCTTTTTAAGGATTACTTCGGTCTCGGGATGATCTTTCGGTAGCTTAAAATCTATATTTTCAGGATTATTTACTTTTCCAAATTTCATTTCATCAAAAAAATTAAATTTATATATTCTATAATAGTAGCAATCAATTTACAAAAATTGCAATTCTTCAAATAATCTTTTATTAGTTTTTTATTAGCTTTTCATTAAGTTATATGTATAGTTTATATGCTATTATCAAATTAGCAGTCTTTGCTCGTTTTATATATTCTTTTCTCAAAAAAGTTAATTAAAATTTTAATATTCGATTAATTTTTAGCTAATTTTAACCGAATTATGAATTCATTAACATAATTCTGCTAACTATATTGTCTAACCAAAATTAAATGTGTGAAAAACTATTTGACAACTTTCAAACAGCTATTTTTCCCTTTAATATTTGCACTTTTTAGTGTAAGTATGTATGCTAACAAGGGAGGTCTTATTAAAGACAACTCAACAAATCTTCAACAACAAATTACAGGTACAATTATCGACGCCGAGACCGGAACACCAATTCCCGGGGCGAACGTTGTTGAAAAAGGAACTACAAATGGAACAACAACCGATTTTGACGGAAACTATTCCATTACCGTAAGCGCAGACGCTACTTTGGTTTATTCCTATATTGGATATCAAAACCAAGAGATTCCCGTTAATGGGCAAACCACAATCGACGTTACCCTTTCTGCAGATGTTACAGCACTGGATGAAATTGTAGTGGTAGGTTATGGTACCCAACGTAAAAAGGATTTAACTGGAGCAATCTCTGTAGTAGATACAGAAGAATTAACACAGCAGCCCTCTGCTGATGTTACCAATCAATTACAAGGGCGTGTTTCCGGGGTAACAATTACCGGAGGTGGACAACCAGGGGAAGCCCCCCAGGTAAAAATTCGTGGGGCCAACACCTTTGGCAACAACACCCCCCTTTATGTTGTAGATGGCATCCCCACTGATGGAATTGGTGATCTAAATCCAAATGATGTAGAAACCATGCAGGTACTTAAAGATGCGGCTTCAGCTTCAATCTATGGTTCCCGTGCTGCAAATGGAGTTATCATTATTACCACAAAAAAAGGTAAAGGTAAGATGAAGGTGTCTTATGACTCCTACTACGGAGTACAGATGGTACAAAGTGGAAACCCATGGAATATCTTAAATTCTCAAGAAATGGCCGACTTAAACTGGATAGCGCAACGCAATACCAATCCAGGTGAATCCCCAAGCAGTGATCAATATGGGGACGGGGCCAATCCCGTATTACCAAATTACATTGCACCGGTGGGGGCCAATTCAGTAGATGAGTCATTGTATAATGTCGATCCAAATTATACAAATTCAGGAGACGTAAATGATTTTTATAGAATTGTACGCGCCAACAAACAAGGCACCAATTGGTTCCAGGAAATTTTTAGTCCGGCCAGTATTCAAAGTCATAACCTATCGGTAAGTAGTGGTAGTGATCAAGGCAGCTATCTATTCTCTTTAAATTACTTTAACCAAGAAGGAACTTTAATTAATACATACTTAAAACGTTATACCATTAGAGCCAATGCTACCTACAATATTGGAAAAAATGTTCGTATTGGGGAAAATATGAGTTTTACCATTCGTGACAATCCACAAATTGATGCCCTTACAGAAGGAAGTGGCATCGGGATGGCATTTAGAAATCAGCCTATTATTCCCGTATATGATATTATGGGCAATTATGCCGGTTCCTTTGGTAGTGGTTTGGGTAATGCTAAAAACCCGGTGGCTATTATGGACAGGACCCGAAATAACAGAGGGGTATCTTCAAGGATTTTCGGAAATGTTTTTGCCGAAGTTGACTTTTTAAAGCACTTTACTTTTAGAACCAGTTTCGGAGGCCAATATTTTACAGATAGTTTTAACTCTTTCCAGTTTCCTGAATATGAAAACTCTGAAAATTTAACCGTAAACCAATATACGGAAGGAGCTGCTACCAACTTTAATTGGACATGGACCAATACCGTTAAATATCAAAATTCATTTGATGAAAAGCATAACTTAACAGTATTATTGGGTACTGAAGCCTATCAAAACAAAGGGCGCGAAGTTGGTGGTACTACTCAAAATTACTTCTCTTTCGACCCAGATTATGTAACCTTAGATACTGGATCGGGTACGCAAACAAACTACAGTCTTAAATATCAGGATCAATTGGCATCGGTTTTTGGTAGACTAGACTACAATTTTAGTGATCGTTATTTAGTAAGTGCTACTATTCGTCGTGATGGATCCTCACGGTTTTTAGAAAATCAATACGGTTGGTTCCCTGCCTTTAGTGCTGGTTGGAACATAACCAATGAAAGCTTTTTCCCGGAAACTAATTGGTTAAACGACCTTAAAATAAGAGGTGGTTATGGTACTATGGGTAACCAGTTAAATGTAGATCCACAAAACTCATTCACAACTTTCCTTGGAAATCAGCAAGGTTCATATTATGCCATTGGCGGTAGTAATGAGGGTACATCAGAAGGGTTTTCTCAATCAAGAATCGGAAATCCAGGTGCGCAATGGGAAAAGAATATCAATACAAATATTGGTATAGATGCTTCACTATTCAACAACTCCGTGCAAATTACAGCCGATTATTATAAAAAAACAGTAAAAGACCTTTTATATAATCCAAACTTGCCAGCTACAGTAGGCGCGGCAACAGTACCATATATAAATGTTGGAGAAATGAAAAATAGTGGTATTGACATTGATATTTCTACCTTCTTCAACATAACCAAAGATTTAAAACTTAATACATCAGTGACATTAACTTCTTATGATAATGAAATTATAAGAATCACCGATGAATTGCAGTATTTTGATTTAGAAGGAAGACGTTTTAACGGTAGCTCAATTATTAGAAATGCCGAAGGACATTCAATAAGTCAATTTTTTGGATATCAAATAGACGGGTTCTGGAATTCCCAAGCAGAAATAGATCAAGCAAATGCCGATGCCGTTGCCGCAACTGGAAATGCTAACGCTACATATCAAAGTGATGTTGCCGTAGGTAGATTTAGATATGCAGATACAAACGGAGATAATATTGTAAATGCTGACGACAGAACTTTTCTTGGAAATCCAAATCCTGATTTTACATATGGTTTGAATATAGAATTATTATATAAAAATTGGGATTTTAGTATGTTCTTATATGGGTCTCAAGGAAATGATATATGGAACAATGTACGCTGGTGGACCGATTTCTATAGTTCGTTTCAAGGAGCTAAAAGTAAAACAGCTTTGTACGATTCTTGGACACCAGATAACCATAATGCCAGGGCTCCAATTCAAGAAACTACTGGGTCTACTAGTACAGCGGGTGTCCCTAACTCATATTTTGTAGAAGACGGCTCTTATTTAAGGGCAAAACAAATGCAATTAGGGTATTCGTTACCGTCATCAATTCTTGATAAAATACACCTTACCAAGCTACGTTTGTACGCACAAATGGTAAATGCTTTTACAATTACCTCTTATTCTGGACTTGATCCGGAAATATCTGGGGGATCTGTAAACTTTGGTATCGATGAAGGTGCCTATCCTAACCAAAGACAATTGTTGTTTGGACTTAATGTAATATTTTAATTATGTACACTAAAAAAAGAAAATATATGAAAATTATAAAAAGAATAGGCTATATATACACTCCTATTTTAATCTTTATGCTGGCTTTGGGGTCATGTGCCGATAGCTTTTTGGAGCAACCTACCATTGGTGCGCTCCCTGAAGATCAAGTGGCAACTCAAACAGGTGTTGAAGCCTTGTTAATTGGTGCTTATGCCGCTTTGGACGGTCAAGGAAATTCTACCGGTGGAGAAGCTTTGGGAGGTGGAAATCCATGGGAAGCCGCTCCCGATAATTGGATTTATGGTACTGTTGTTGGCGGTATAGCCAGTAAAGGAAGTTTTGGTGGGGATCAACCCGCAATTGACCCTATTGCCAAATTTATTGCTGATCCTTCCAATGGCTTTTTTAATACCAAGTGGAGAGCCACATATGAAGGTATAAAAAGGTGCAACAATACCATTTATTACTGTAATGAAGCCGAGGATATTTCAGAAGGAGATAAAACGAAAATTATGGCAGAAGCCCGATTTTTAAGAGGGCATTATTATTTTGAACTAAAAAAAATGTTCAATATGGTTCCTTGGATTGATGAAACCACAGAGGATCCAAAGCAACCCAACGATCAGGACATTTGGCCTATGATAGAAGCTGATTTTCAGTATGCTTACGACAACTTACCTCCTACTCAAGGTGAATTTGCAAGAGCCAATAAATGGGCCGCCGCCGCTTATTTGGGAAAAACTTATTTATATCAACAAAAATTTTCAGAAGCCAAAACCATTTTTACCGATGTAATTAATATGGGGGTAAATTCCGGAGGTGAAAAATACGATCTCGTTCCTGATTTCAAAGATAATTTTGATGCAGCAACCGAAAATAATGCCGAAACGGTATTCGATATCCAAATGGTCGCTAATGACGGAACCGGAACTATTGCTAATTCCAATCAAGGCGGAAAATTAAACTTTCCATATAACAGTCCGTTTAGATGTTGTGGCTTTTTACAGCCAACACAAGACTTGGTAAATTCCTATAAAACTGATGAAACTACCGGTTTGCCAGATTTGGATAATTACAACCAAAACCCTGTTAAAAATGATATGGGTGTTGCAGCTGATGATTCCTTTACACCCTATACAGGTTCTCTTGACCCCCGCGTGGATTGGACAGTGGGCCGTCGTGGCGTCCCCTTCCATGACTGGGGAGACCATCCCGGCGCTGCTTGGGTACGAGATCAAGCATACGGTGGCCCTTATGCCCCTAAAAAGAACATCTATTGGCAAGCAACACAAGACAAATATGCCGATCAGAGTTCATGGGCTCCTGGTACAGCTATTAACGTGCATATAATCCGTTTTGCCGATGTTTTATTAATGGCTGCCGAAGCAGAAGCACAAGCAGGAAGCCTTGACCTAGCTATGGGATATGTAAACCGTGTTAGAGAAAGAGCAGCAAATCCCAATGGTTTCTTAAAGGAATATGAAGATGAAAGTGACCCAATGGCTGGGTTTGATGAAACTACCAATGCTGCAAATTACAATATAAGCGATTATACCACTGCGCAGTTTGGTTCTCAAGAAGATGCCCTAAAAGCCATCTATTTTGAAAGAAAACTGGAATTGGCCATGGAAGGTCACCGTTTCTTCGACCTTGTAAGGTGGGGTATTGCAGAGCAAACATTAAATGCTTATTTTGCATATCAAGGCTCTATAACAACCGACGTACGTGGCGGTAAGTTCATTCCGGGAAAGAGTGAGTATTTTCCAATTCCACAGGCGCAAATTGACTTAAGTGTTGACGCATCTGGAGAACCAACATTAACACAAAATCCGGGGTATTAGCAATAAATAAAATGCAATACACTCAAAACCTCCGAAATTTGACTTTCGGAGGTTTTTTATTTTACATAAACCGTTTTAATGTTCACAAATTCTTTAATACCAAAACTACCCAATTCCCTACCATAGCCAGATTGTTTTATTCCACCAAATGGCAACCTTGGATCCGATTTTACCAATTCGTTTATAAAAACGGCACCTTCTTGAAATCTGGGAACCAATTTTAAGGCTTCGTCAATATTTTCTGTAAATAAAGAAACCCCAAGCCCAAACTCAGAAGTATTCGATATTTCTATAGCTTCTTCAATAGTTTTAAATGTTTTTATGGCAATTACCGGCCCAAACGTTTCTTCTATAAAAACAGGCATCTCATTTGTGACGTCTGTTAAAATGGTAGGTGGATAATAAGCCTGTTTCCGTTTTCCGCCCAATAAAACGTGTGCACCCATTTTAAGTGAATCTTCAACTTGTTTCTCTAAATCTTCTGCCAGGGATTCCCTTGCCAAAACCCCAATATAAGTTTTTTCATTCAATGGATCCCCGCTTTTTAATTGCTTCACTTTAACAATATATTTTTCTGTAAATTCTTCAGCAATAGCTTCGTGCAATAATAACCTTTTGGCGGCAATGCAACTCTGACCCGTATTTTGGTACCTGGCATTCACCCCTATTTCTACGGCCTGATCTATATTGGCATCTTTTAAAACTATAAAAGCATTGTTTCCGCCCAGCTCTAACACCGATTTTTTTATTTCTTTTGCCGCAGTGCTTGCAACAGCACTTCCAGCAGGTTTACTTCCAGTAAGGGTAACCGCTCTTATTTTTGGGTTTTTTATCACACTATCAACTTTGCTGCTGCCAATAACCAAGTTTTGAAACAATCCTTTTGGAAATCCTGCATCCTCAAAGATTTGTTGTATGTTATTTGCGCTTTGCATTACCGAAGAGGCATGTTTTAAAACTCCTGCATTTCCTGCCATTAGTGCTGGGGCCGCAAACCTAAACACTTGCCAAAAAGGATAATTCCATGGCATAACGGCCAAAATAACTCCCAAAGGCTCAAATGAGACATAGCTTTTTTTTGCATCGGTAGGAATCTGCTTCTCCAACAGGAACTCTTTTGCATTTTCTGCATAATAATCGCATACCCATGCGCATTTTTCAACTTCGGCTATTGCTTGCTTTATGGGTTTTCCCATTT
Organism: Galbibacter sp. PAP.153; assembly: GCF_037029175.1. Taxonomy (NCBI): domain Bacteria; kingdom Pseudomonadati; phylum Bacteroidota; class Flavobacteriia; order Flavobacteriales; family Flavobacteriaceae; genus Galbibacter; species Galbibacter sp. PAP.153. Next base: position 41,754 of record NZ_JAZEUN010000024.1, read on the forward strand.
CCTCGCTTATGGTCGAAGCATATTCTTTTTTATTTGCCAAAAGTATTTTGGCTGCATGCAGCATCAATTGAGAGCGTTCTTTAAAAGATGTATTTTTCCATTCGTTATATACCGCGTCTGCCTTGTTTATCTGCTGGGCTATTTCTGCATCGGTAAGTTCTGTAAAACTGCATATCTTATTGCCCGTATATGGGTTTATGGAATAAATCATATTCTTTTTCTACTAAATTACTATTTTGTTAATGCTTCTTTCTTAAAGATGTGTTATTGTTTATAACATGGTTGAAAAGTATCTTTTTTTTAAATTTTTGTAGCTAAATATATTCATAACTTTAAAGAAACTTCTCTATTATGGATACCAGAACAACGGATTTGCTTAGTGTACGTCCAGAAATTCCATCAGCATCAGTTTATGATTCAATGAGTAAAGACGAACGTTTCCAGAACGTTACTTTAAGGCCTATTATTAAACTGCAAAACGATTTATTGTTGGAAGCTTTTATAAATTATGCCAACAAGCACAAAGGCGTATTTTTTACTTTATCGCTGGAAAAAAGATTTCTGTATATCGACAATGCCATTCAAAAGGACATTAAGTTTAGGAACTCTTTAAAAGGAATGGTTATTGGACAGTTTACCGTAGATGAATATTTAATTTACATTGAAAACTCGTCTGCCTTGAACAAAAGGATGATGAATTTGGTTATTGAAAGGTTAAAAGATCAAATTCAGCTTTTGGAGCACGAAATAGTTGCTTGATTTTTTATATGATTTTTATGATTTAAGTTTTCATTATCTGTTAATTTTACATAACTGCTCATTTTAAATTTAGATAATGAACAAGGAACAGCTTTACCATAAATGTATCGACATTTTAAACGAAAGGATTGAACGTTACAGAGCCGAAATCAACATTATAAAGGAATCTGCAGAAAACGAGGACAAAACCAAGGGAGATGAAGGCGAAGGCAGCAGCGGCAATGGCTACGGAAGTAATTTTACCAAGATACTGGAATATCTTGAAGAGGCCAACAGCCTTAAGGCTAAACTCAAACAGGTCGATATTTTTCAAACCAACGACACCGTGAAGCAAGGGAGTCTTGTAGCATGCAGTAATGGAAATTTTTTCTTGTCTATCCCGCTGGGCAAAATAATTTTGGATGGCCAAACATTTTTTGCCATTTCCAAAGAGGCTCCTGTTGGTCAGTTGCTTATTGGTAAAAAAATTGGAGATAGCATTAGCTTTAATAACAATACCTATGTAGTTGAAAAAATATATTAATCAATTAAAGAAACCCCGTTTAGGTCGGTTGTCAACACGTCGCTCATGTAATCAAAAAACGGGCGGATTGCTTTAAACGATTCGTCTACAGTATCGATAAACCCAGAAGATGTAGCTTCTTTGTCGGTAAATTTCTTGGTAACCACATATTGCTTTTTTCTTATAAGGTCGATGGCTGTATGTTCCCGGTCGAAACCTTTTGGCGCCGTTTTAAGTTCTTCGCCTTTAAGCTGACCAAAAGTATCCCTAAATTTTTTTTCACTAAGAATTTCCCTTATTTCATCATCATCCAGTTCAAATTCTTTTCTTATCCGCAATAAATCTTCCTTTTCGGGAGCCCAAAAGCCACAGGCCAGAAAAGTGTTTCCGGGCTCAATATGCAAATAATACCCGCCCCGTAACCTAGGTTTCGTCCGCTTAAAACTCCCCGAAAAATGTTCTTTATAAGGTTGTTTATTAGCAGAAAAACGAACATCCCTATAAATTCTAAACATTTTCATGTCTTCGATATCGTCATGAAGGCGTAGCTTTTCCATTAAAGCCTGATAAAATGCCTTAACTTCTTGTTGCTCTTTTTTAAATGTTTCTTTATGTTCATTAAACCAGTCTCTATTGTTATTGTCCTTCAGTTTGTTTAAAAAATTATAGACACTTGGCGAAATGTGAGTTATGCTCATACGACTGATTAGTTTTGTTATAGTTTTATAAAGTTATACAAATTGCATGGGCTATAGCATTTATTATTATTAATTTTGAATTAAAAGAGATTGTTATGCAAAAATCGATAGCCGATAGCATTAAAAAACACAAACAACAGCCTAATTTAAAGTTCCGTTTAAAAGAAACTGCCGAAAAATTTACGGACACTTTGTTTTATACTTTATTTGATGCCGAAACTCCAGTTGATGAAAACATGGAAAAACTAGCCGCCACTTTTGAAGACTTGGTAGATTTGGCATGCTGGAACGTAAAAAAGCCATGCTCGAAGGTTTGGGAAAATTATCTGGCAAAGCTTCCACAAATACTGGAATTGCTCAATCTCGACGCAAAAGCATTTGTAGAAGACGATCCGGCAGCACTTTCCAAAGAAGAAGTATACTTGTGCTATCCGGGGTTTTATGCCATTGCCATTTATAGGTTAGCTCATGAGCTGTACGAAACAGGTTTTCCGTTGGTACCGCGTTTAATGACCGAATATGCGCACCGGCTTACGGGTGTGGACATAAATCCGGGCGCTAAAATTGGCAAGTCGTTTTTTATAGACCATGCCACCGGAATTGTTATTGGGGAGACCGCTGTTATAAAAAATCATGTCCGCATATATCAAGGAGTTACTTTGGGCGCCCTGTATGTTGCCAAAAACTTAAAAAACGTAAAGAGGCACCCTACCATAGAAAATAATGTTACCATTTATGCAAATGCAACCATTTTAGGAGGAGATACCGTAATTGGTGAAAACAGCGTAATTGGCGGAAATGTTTGGCTAACAAAGTCCATTCCCGCAAATTCGGTCGTTTCCCATACCCCCGATATTAAAATAAAGACCGTTACCAATGAATAGCTCTTCAATACTTGACCAAATAGGAAATACGCCTTTGGTAGAAGCCAAAGTTTTAATAAATAAGCCGCATGTAAAATTGCTTTTCAAGATGGAAGGTAACAACCCCGGTGGAAGTGTAAAGGACCGTCCCGCTTACAATATGATTAAAAGCGCATTGGAAAGGGGCGAAATTACAGAAAACACCAAAATTATTGAAGCTACCAGTGGAAATACCGGAATAGCACTGGCTATGATTGCCAGCCTTTTCCATTTGGACCTGGAACTCGTTATGCCGGAAAATTCTACCAAAGAGCGGGTACAGACCATGCGGGCATATGGTGCCAAGGTAACCTTAACCTCTGCCGATGTTGGCATTGAAGGCTCCCGTGATTATGCCGAAGCTAAAGTGAGAGACGAAGGCTATGTAATGCTCAACCAATTTGGAAACGACGATAACTGGAAAGCACATTACAAAACCACCGGTCCCGAAATATGGAGAGATACCGATGGCAAAATCACTCATTTTGTTTCTTCCATGGGAACCACGGGAACCATTATGGGTACTTCTACTTTTTTAAAGGAGAAAAACCATCAAATAGAAATTGTTGGGGTTCAACCCACGGATGAATCTAAAATTCCGGGCATACGCAAATGGCCGCAGGAATACCTGCCAAAAATATTCAATCCTAAAAAAGTAGACCAGGTTATTGAAGTAAGTGAAGCCGAGGCACGCAACATGGCCAAAGAGCTTGCCAAAAAAGAAGGTATTTTTGCAGGAATGAGCAGTGGCGGGGCCGTAGCCGCTGCATTAAAATTAATTAAAACCATGGATAAAGGGGTTGTTGTGGTTATTATTTGCGACCGCGGCGATCGTTATTTATCTTCAGATTTATTTGATTGATACGCTAAAATGGAAACACCAATTGTTTCGGTAGAATGGCTTCACTTAAATATAAACGACCCGGATTTAATAATCCTGGATGCCAGTTTGCCTTCAAAAGTAAATGACGAAATAGACAATTTAGGCCAAATCCAGATTAAAAATGCCCGCTATTTTAATTTGAAAGAAAATTTTAGTGACCAAACATCGGTATTTCCAAGCACCTTTCCAGATAAAAAGCAATTTGAAACCGAAAGTAGAAAACTTGGCATTAACAATAACAGTAAAATAATTATTTACGACAATATGGGCATCTATTCCAGCCCAAGAGCGTGGTGGATGTATAAAGTTATGGGGCACCATAATGTAGCTGTTTTAAATGGAGGGTTGCCAGAATGGATTGCCAAAGGATATAAAACGGTACCGATACAAAAACCTGATACTGAAAAAGGAAACTTTACAGCTTCAATAGATCGCAGCCAAATAAAAAATTATCCATACATTAAAAAAAATATTGAAGTGAAACAATCGCTTCTTATTGATGCTCGATCTTCTGAAAGGTACAATGGAATAGCCCCCGACCCGAGAAAAGGGTTAAAAAGCGGACACATTCCAAATTCCATCAATATTCCCTATACAAGTGTTTTAAAAAACGGAAAAATTCGTAATCAAAGAGAATTAATACCTATTTTTGAAAAAATAAAACACGAAAACCCTAAAGCGTTGACCTTTACTTGCGGTTCGGGAATTACTGCCTGTATTGTTTTATTGGCTTCCGAATTGGTTGTAAATACTAAAAAATCAGTATACGATGGGTCATGGACCGAATGGGCAACACTGGAAGGGTTGGTAAACTAATTATATGGAAACCGAAATCATTATTACCATCATTTTAATTCTTATCAGCTTCACCATAAGTATGTTTGGTTCTGTAGTAGGATTTGGCGGCGGTATATTTATGGTGCCCATTTTAATTGCGGTTTTTCATTTTCCCCTTACAACGGCTGTTGGTTCGGTTATGATATCGCTTCTGCCATCGTCACTTATTTCTACTTTTTTAAATCGAAAGGAAGGTTTTGTTGACTTTAAAATGGGAGTTTTGCTTGAAGTGCCAACAATTTTAGGTGTTTTTATTGGCGTCTTGCTCCTTTCGTATATTACTGCGGTGCATTTAGAGGTACTGTTTGCCGTTATGGTTTTATTTTTAGGGATATCTTTCTTCCTCAAAAAAGAAAAGAACAAAAAAGGCCAAGGTTTTTTCTATATGCTCAATAAGCTAAAACCGCGTTACATCATTAAAAATCATTTAAATCATGCCGCATACCGGTTTAGTGTTTGGATGGTATTGTTTTTTGGACTGATGGCCGGAACACTTGCCGGGCTTTTTGGCATTGGTGGCGGTTTTTTAAAAACGCCCATCATGCTTAGGGTTTTTAAAATGCCCGCAAAAATTGCGACCGCTACCGCCCTTTTCATGATTGTAATTACGAGCACCACGGGAAGTATTAGCCATTTTATGCTAGGCCATGTTCAGTTTAGCGAAGCATGGCCAATAATGCTTGGTTTTGCTTTGGGTGCCCTGGGCGGACAAAAACTCAACTTGAAAATAAAAAATGCGACCCTCGAAAAATTAATCGGAATGGGCTTGGTGCTGGCCGCCTTGGTAATGATGTCCAATTTTATAATCAATAGATAACGATTGTATCGCCTCTAAACAAACATTTTTAAGTTGAGAGTTGAGAGTCCAGAGGTTCAAAGTTGCAAAGGTCCAGAGTAGATTCAAGTATCTAACAATTAACTATTCCCCAATCCCTTTTCACTTATCACTTTTTAAAGTTTCAAACTTTAAGTTTCAAGTTTGAGGTTGTTATGCTGTTATGTTGTTATCTAGCTATGATATTATGATGTTACGCTGCTATGTTGTTAAGAGTTGAGAGCCCAGAGATTCAGAGATTCAGAGGTTCAGAGGTTCAGAGGTTCAGAGGTTCAAAGTCACAAAAGTTCAACAATTAACCATTAACAAATAACTTTTTCACTCATTAACAAACAACAGTCAACTATAAACATACTCAATCTCTATCTGCTTATTCCGCTAGGCTATTTTGATATTCCTTCTTTAGTTCTTCTAATTTATCAGGATATTTTTCTGACAAGTTATTTTGTTCCCCAATATCTTCTTTTAAATTATACAATTGATATTTGTCTGAAGCTCCCGACTCGATATTGACATTTTTAAAAAGTTTAGGTCCTTTTGACGGTGGAATCATTGCCCAATCCCCTTTTCTAAAAAATGTCCCCAAAGACCCCTGAAGCGTCAACTGCTCCCTTCCGTGTGTGCTTTCTCCCATTAAAACAGGCAACAATGCTTCACTATCTTTCGCCTTTTCGTTACTTTTTACCAATTGTGCCAAAGAAGAAAACAAATCTGTTTGACAAAACAAGGCATTAGATACGCCCGGTTTAATTTTCCCTTTCCAATAGGTAAAAAAAGGAACCCGTGTTCCAGCTTCGTACATACTATATTTTCCGCCTCGAAAATCGCCCCACGGTTTATGGTTGCCTACTTTTTCTACAGCATCATCATAATAACCATCGTTTAAAACTGGTCCGTTATCACTCGTAAGTACTATCAATGTATTTTCCAACATTCCTTCTTCTTTCAACGTTTTAATAAATTCGCCTATGCACCAATCGGCTTCCTTAATTACATCTCCCCTTGGCCCCATTCCAGAAGTGCCCACAAATTTTGGGTTTGGTGTTCGTGGCACATGCGGTTGTTGCAGGGCATAATACAAGAAAAAGGGTTTCTTTTTATTAGTTTTTACATAATTTTGAGCTTCTTTTAAAAAAACATTGGCCATTTCTTCATCGTTCCACTTAGCGGTATCGCCTCCCTTCATAAAGCCAATTCTTGGAATTCCGTTTACAATGCTATTATTATGTCCGTGTTCCCACTTCATTTTAAGCATTTCAGGATTGCTGAGCGCTGTAGGTTCTCCCTCAAAATTTTCTTTATAATTCACCTCAATAGGATCGTTTTTATCCAACCCGACCACATAGCCGTTTTTAATATACACGGTAGGTACCCTGTCTTGGGTGGCCGCTAAAATGTACGAATAGTCAAAACCTACTTCATTCGGCCCGGGCTGTATTTGTGCATTCCAATTAATGTCTCCGCTACCAAGCCCTAAATGCCATTTTCCTACAATGCCTGTTGTATACCCCGAATTTTGTAACATTTTTGGCAATGTAACACGACTGGTATCTATTAACAACGGCGCGTTTCCCGGTAAAATTTTTGCTTTTTCCTTTCTCCAAGGGTAAATTCCCGTTAGCAGGGAATACCTGCTCGGGGTGCATGTGGCAGAAGCGGCATAGGCATTGGTAAACCGTACCCCGTTTAGTGCCAACGAGTCCATATTGGGGGTTTGTATGGTTTTGGAACCGTTAAAACTTACATCTCCATAACCAAGGTCGTCAAAATTAATGATTACAATATTGGGAACCGTATTGGTTTTTTGTTTTTCTGCTGAAGTGGAAGATTTTTCATTTTTACAACTTATAAATCCTATCAAGATTACTAACGCACATACAATTTTTCTCATTTGATTTTTATTCTCAGGTTGGTTGATATTCTATTTTGCAGTTCAAGAGCTAAATTCATTTAAAAAATTTATAGCCATTTTTTTCTTTTAAAATAAATAAGCATAATAATTATAATTAAAAACATAATCCCCAAAACAATAAAATAGGCATTTCTATGATGCAGCTCGGGCATATATTCAAAATTCATCCCATAAATTCCCGCAATAAACGTTAGTGGAATAAAAATACTGGCCATTATGGTAAGTACCTTCATTACTTCGTTCATTTTATTGCTTACGTTGCTCATGTACATTTCCATAAGGCTCATGCTCATTTCCCGGAGCATTTCTATGGTTTCATGAATTTGAATGCTGTGGTCGAGTACATCGCCTAAAAAGAGTTTGGTGTCTTCTTTAATCAACCGGTGTTCGGTTTTTACCAACCTACTTGCGATTTCCTTGACTGGAAATATGTTTTTCCGTATCCCCAAAACTTCCTTTCTTATTTGCTGAATGCTATTGGCCACATCCTGTTCGGGGCTGTTGTATACTTTTTCTTCCAGTAATTCTATTTTATCTGTTAAATGCTCCAACACAATAAAATATTGATCGATAATAGAATCTATTAGCGCAAAAAACAGATAATCGGCTCCCCTATTGCGGATCCTCCCAAATTTATTGGCCAATCGCTCTCTTACGCCATCAAAAACATCGGCTTCTATTTCTTGGAACAATAACACGGCATGTTCGCAAAGAATAAGAGCCATATGTTCCACTACTAACTGCCCCTCTTTGTCGAGGTACAGCATTTTAAGAACACAAAATATATAATCTTCATATTCATCAATCTTAGGCCGCTGGTTGGTATTTACCAAGTCTTCCAGTACCAACGGATTGATATTGTAATATTTGCCGAGCTTTTCTATATCTTCAACATTGCTGAGCCCCTGTACATTTATCCATGAAATGGCTTCGGTATCCCTAAACTTGAATGTTTCTTCAACATTTTCCAAAACTTTGGTCTCGTAAAAATCCCCTGAATAATCGGTAACCGAAATTTTATTCTCTCCATCTTCACGTAAACCCAAATATGTAACGGTTCCTGGGGCTTTTCCAACTTTCTGTTGAGTTTTAAATGGCTTTTTGATAACCCTTTTAAGATTGATTTTTTTATTTTTCATACAAGCGGTTTTATATCTCGGTGTCCTTAAAAATATAAAAAATCCTAATGCCTGCTTTCCAAAACCTTAACAATATCTTTCAATGTATATCCTTTTGCCTGTAATAAAATAAGGTAATGAAACAATAAATCGGCGCTTTCATTTAAAAACAGTTCTGCATTATCATCTTTGGCTTCAATTACGGTTTCCACGGCTTCTTCGCCTACTTTTTGTGCTATTTTGTTAATTCCTTTTCTAAAAAGCGACGCCACATAACTTTTTTCGTCTTCCCGATTTTCTTTTCTGTTGGAAATTATATTTTCCAACGTTGAAAGAAAACCAAAATCGGCTTGGTTCTTTTCTGCCCAACAAGTATCTGTTCCTTTATGGCAAACAGGGCCAACGGGTTGTACATAGATTAAAAGCGTATCGTTATCGCAATCTATTTTTAGATCCTTTAAATTTAAAAAATTACCACTCTCCTCGCCTTTTGTCCATAAACGTTGTTTGGTGCGGCTGTAAAATGTTACTTTTTGAGTTTCCACCGTTTTTTTATAGGCTTCTTCGTTCATATACCCAAGCATCAATACCTTTTTGGTGTTTTGATCTTGAATAATGGCCGGAACCAACCCGTCTTTGTTTTTGTTAAAATCTATGTTTGTTTTCATATTTTTCGTTGTTACGCTGTTATGTTGCTATGCTGTTATGATGTTACGTTGCTATGTTGTTGAGAGTTGAGAGTTAAGGGTCCAAAGATTCAAGGTTCAAGGTTTCTGGTTTCTGGTTTCTGGTTTCAAAATATTGTTAACAACAATTAACCATTAACAAATAACTAATCCCTTTTCCCAATCACTATCTAACATTTAATCAACCAAAAGCATTATAACCGAACTGGGATTCCATTTTTCTTTAGTTCTTCTTTTAAATCGTTTATTTCTATTTCCTTAAAATGAAAAACACTTGCCGCCAAGGCCGCGTCGGCTTTTCCTTTTAAAAATGCATCAGTGAAATGCTGTGTGTTCCCCGCTCCGCCAGAAGCAATAATCGGGATGTTTAATTCGGTGGAAAGTTTTGCAAGGGCTTCATTTGCAAAACCGTCTTTTGTTCCGTCGTTGTCCATGGACGTAAATAATATTTCCCCGGCTCCGCGCAATTCCACTTCTTTTGCCCATTCAAACAAGTCTATATCTGTTGGTACCTTGCCTCCTACCAAATGTACTTTCCATTTCCCGTTGACCTGTTTGGCATCAATGGCCACCACGATACACTGACTTCCAAATTTTGCGGATAAACTGTTTATTAATTGCGGATTTTTAACCGCCGATGAATTTACCGAAACTTTATCGGCACCACATTTAAGCAGGGTGTCCACGTCTTCTATAGACGATATGCCACCGCCTACCGTAAAGGGAATGTTCACGTTTTTTGCCACGCGAAGCACCAAATCGGCCAAGGTTTTTCTTCGTTCTTCGGTAGCCGAAATATCTAAAAAAACAAGTTCGTCGGCCCCATTTTCGGCATATAGCTTTGCCAATTCCACAGGGTCGCCCGCATCACGAAGGGCTACAAAATTTACGCCCTTTACAGTACGACCGTTTTTAATATCCAGGCAAGGTATAATTCTTTTTGTAAGCATTTTTTTTGTTGTTACATTGTTACGCTGCTATGTTGTTATGATGTTACGTAGCTATGTTGTTGAGAGTTGAGGGTCCAGAGGTTCAAAGATTCCAGGTTTCAGGTTTCAGGTTTCGCTAACAACAATTAACCATTAACAAATAACCATTCCCTTTTCACTTCTCCCTTTTCACTAATAATCATTAACTATTCAAGGTTTCTGGTTTCAAAATATCGTTAACAACAATTAACCATTAACAAATAACTATTCCCCAATCCCTTTTCCCTAACCTTAACTATCTAAAATATAATTTTCTAATTGTTTTAGGCTTATTCTTCCTTCATAAATGGCTTTTCCAATAATTGTCCCTTCACAACCGATTTCTGCCAATTTGGGCAATTCGTCAAAAGTTGAAATCCCTCCGGAAGCTATTAATTTTATGCCTTCAGAAGTATTTATTATTTTTTTATAAAGCTCAAACGATGGGCCTTGCAGCATACCATCTTTGCTGATATCGGTGCAAATTACATATTCAATTCCCTTTTGAAGGTATTTTTGAATAAATGGAAGCAGTTCTTCTTTTGATGCCTCTTGCCAACCGGAAACGGCTATTTTTTCATTGTCGGCATCTGCGCCCAAAATAATTTTTTCGTTCCCGAATTTTTCAATCCAACGCTCAAAAATTTCTGGATCCTTCACGGCAATGCTCCCTCCGGTAATCTGACTGGCACCACTTTCAAAAGCTATGCGCAAATCTTCATCCGATTTGAGTCCGCCGCCAAAATCTATCTTCAAACCTGTCTTAGAAGCAATGCTCTCCAAAACCTTATAATTTACAATATGCTTGCTTTTGGCGCCATCCAAGTCTACCAAATGCAAATGCCGGATGCCGTGTGCCTCAAATTCCTTGGCTACTTCCAGCGGATGTTCGTTGTATACTTTTTTGGTGCTGTAATCTCCTTTGGAAAGTCGCACACATTTACCTTCAATAATATCTATTGCGGGGATGATTCTCATTTTATTTATGTTAAATATTAGATATTCAAAGTTAAAAGTCTATCTTTTTGGTTCTTTTTTTGTGTTTCAATGAATATTATCAATAATTCTGTACTCCCTTGATTTTGGTATCTTAAAGCAGAAATTTCCATCAAAAAGGGTAAATTGTTAAGTTCTATCTAACAATTGATTTTATATAAATTCTACTTTTCCCATTTAACTTTTAACATCTAACTTTAAAAAGTTTTCCAAAATACGTTGCCCGGCTTTGCTACTCTTTTCCGGGTGAAATTGTACCCCATAAAAATTGTCTTTTTGCAAGGCTGATGAATAATCGAGTCCATAATTGGACAAAGCTGCGGTTTTGTTGCATAAAGGCGCATAAAAACTATGCACCAAATACATGTATTCGTTTTCCGCGATGTCTTGAAAAAGTCGGGATTTTAAATCGGTTATTTGATTCCACCCAATTTGAGGTACCTTTACTTGATTGCTGAATTTTACCACGTCTACATCAAAAATCCCCAATCCTTTTGTGTTTCCTTCTTCTGATGATTTACACATAAGTTGCATACCCAAGCATATCCCCAATACCGGTTGTTTTAATGTTGGAATGATGCTGTCTAATTTTGTGCTTTTTAATTTTTGCATAGCACTGCTGGCTTCCCCAACACCCGGAAAAATTACCCTGTCTGCTCTTAAAATTGTTTCGGCTTCATCAGACAAAACAGCCGTTATTCCAATTCGTTCAAATGCGAATTTAATACTCTGTATGTTACCTGCTCCGTAATCTATTATGGTTATGTTCATTGTTTAAAAGTTTGAAGTTAAAAGAGCAAACAAAAGAATTTTAACCGTAAAATTCATCAATTTTAGCTATACGATTATTTTCTAATTTATTTATTAATACATTTATTACCATTGAATTATGTAAATTAACTAAAGTATTCCTTTAGTTGATGGCAAAATCATTTTTTCGGTATCTCTTTTTACGGCAGCTTTAATTGCTTTTGCAAAAGCCTTAAAAATCGCCTCTATTTTATGGTGTTCATTTTCACCTTCCACCTTTACGTTCAGGTTTGCTTTTGCCCCATCGGTAAACGACTTAAAAAAATGAAAAAACATTTCGGTAGGCATTTTCCCAATTAGCTCCCTTTTAAAGCTTGCCTCCCAAACCAGCCAATTTCTTCCCCCAAAATCTATTGCCACTTGCGCCAGGCAATCGTCCATTGGCAAACAAAAACCATAACGCTCGATCCCGAGTTTATCGCCAAGTGCCATGCTAAAAACTTCGCCCAGGGCAATGGCCGTATCTTCAATGGTATGATGCTCGTCTACTTCCAGATCGCCTTTTACGCTTATGGTCAAGTCCATTTGCCCGTGACGGGAAATTTGGTCCAACATATGGTCGAAAAAAGCAATTCCGGTATCAATTTCACTTTTTCCGGTCCCATCGAGGTTTAATTTGATGTAAATATCGGTTTCGTTGGTCTTTCGGGATATTTCGGCCACCCTATTTTCCAGCTTTAAAAAGCTATAAATTGCTTTCCAGCAATCTGTTTCCAAAGCAATGTAACTATCTAATTCATCTCGTTTTACCGAAATCTCCTCTGCTCCAAGATAACTTTGATTGTTAATGAAGATGCCCTTTGCGCCCAAATTTTTAGCAAGCTCAATATCAGTAAGCCTATCGCCTATTACAAAGGAATTTTGCAGATCGTATTCACTTGAAAAATACTTGGTTAACAACCCCGTATTTGGTTTTCTTGTGGGTGCATTGTCTTTGGCAAAGGTTCTGTCGATAACAACATCTTTAAACACAACTTCTTCATTTTCAAAAGTTTTCATGATAAAATTATGCACAGGCCAAAAAGTATCTTCGGGAAAGGCATTCGTTCCCAAACCGTCTTGATTGGTAACCATAACCAGCTCGTAATCGAGTTCCGCGGCAATTTTAGGCATGTACGCCAATGCTTTTGGGTAAAAGTCCAATTTATCAAAAGCATCTATTTGTTCATCGGCGGGCTCTTTTATTAAAGTCCCGTCCCTATCTATAAAAAGTACTTTCTTTTTCATTTATAATTCTTTTAAAACTTTAATTAGCTGTTTGTTTTCGGCGGGCGTCCCAATGGTGAAACGCAATGTATTTTTACATAAAGGTTGTGTGCTTCTGTTTCGCACCACAACACCTTTTTTTAATAATTGACGGTACCGCAAATTGGCATCGTCTACTTTTACAAGCACAAAATTGGCATCGGACGAATATATTTTTTCAACAAAATACACTTCATCTAAAACTTTAGATAAACTATCCTTTTCCTCTAAAATTGAGATTATTTCATTTTTTACTGATGTAATATCTAAAACTCTTGAAAGTGCCTTTTGCTGTGTTAACTGATTTACATTGTACGGTGGTTTTATTTTATTGAGTACATGTATGATTTCTTCAGAAGCAAAACAAATTCCCAGACGGATACCCGCCATTCCGTATGCTTTTGACAAGGTTTGCGTAACGATTAAATTAGGATAATCCGGCAAACGGCTTAACCAACTTTCTTTGTTTGAAAAATCGATATACGCTTCATCTATAACTACAATCCCCGGGAAATTTTGCAACAGCTCTTCTATTTTCTCAGAATTAAAAGCATTCCCCGTTGGGTTGTTGGGCGAACACAAAAATAGGAGCTTGCTGTTTTTATCGGCAACGCTTATAATTTTCTTTACATCGGGCTCAAAACTTTTGGTTAGAAGTACTTCCTTGTTTTCAATATCATTGGTTTCGGCCAATACTTTGTACATACCGTATGTTGGGGGAAGCGTAATGATATTGTCTTGCCTGGGTTCGCAAAAAGCCCTGAAAATAAGGTCTAAAACTTCGTCGCTTCCATTCCCAAGGAGAATCTGGCTGGATTTAACATTTTTTTGCCCAGCCAGTGCTTGTTTTAGGGAGCGCTGCTGCGGATCGGGATAGCGGTTCATGCCGTTGTTAAAAGGATTTTCGTTGGCATCAAGAAAAACCATCTGCTTGTCGAAATCCTTAAACTCGTCCCTCGCAGAAGAATACGGTTTGAGTTTTTTAACGTTCTCCCGAACTAAAGTATTTATATTGAATGTTGTTGTCATTTGTTCGTTGTTTGTTGCTCGTTGTTGTTGCTTTTTATGCTTCACTCAAATATTTGCGAAGCCCTATTTCTTCATCAAACAACAACTCACTTTAAATCTTTCAAGCGTATGGTTACTGCATTTTTATGTGCCTGCAATCCTTCGGCTTCTGCCATAAGTTCTATGGCCGGCCCTATGTTTTTTATTCCGTCTTTTGTTATTTTTTGAAATGTCATGCTCTTCATAAAACTATCCAAATTTACACCGCTGTATTGCTTGGCATAGCCGTTTGTAGGAAGCGTATGATTGGTTCCCGACGCATAATCGCCGGCGCTTTCGGGCGTATAGTCGCCAATAAAAACCGATCCGGCATTTACTATCCCGTCTACATAATAATTTTCATTGCTTACCGTGATTATAAAATGCTCGGGGCCATATTCATTAATCAATTCCAGTGCATCTTCCTTGGTATCGACATAAATAAGCCGGGAATTTTCTATTGCTTTTTCTGCAATTGCCCTGCGCGGTAAACCCTTAATTTGTTCCTCAATCTGGTCGGCCACGGAATCTATCATTTCCTTTGAAGTAGATACCATAACCACTTGGCTATCGATACCGTGTTCTGCCTGCGACAACAAATCGGACGCCACATATGAAGGATTTGCGGTTTCATCGGCCACCACCAATAACTCCGAAGGCCCCGCAGGCATGTCTATGGCAACATTGTAGCGTGTTGCCAATTGTTTGGCCACGGTAACAAATTGGTTCCCCGGGCCAAATATTTTATAAACTTTTGGCACAGTTTCGGTACCGAAAGTCATCGCGGCTATAGCTTGTATCCCCCCTATTTTATAAATTTTATCCACCCCGCACAGAGAAGCTGTGTAAAGAATGGCCGGGTTTACCTTCCCTTCCTTGTTTGGCGGCGTACACAATACTACCTCTTTGCAACCGGCCAATTGTGCAGGAATGGCCAACATTAAAATCGTGGAAAATAAAGGTGCCGTTCCGCCAGGGATGTAAAGGCCAATTTTTTCTATTGGGCGCTTTTCTTGCCAACAAGAAACCCCATTTACGGTATCTACCTTTATGCCGTTTGTTTTTTGGGCGGCATGAAAAGCTTCAATATTGTTTTTTGCGGTATTAATGGCTTCTTTAAGTTCTGAGGGGATTTGCTTTATGGCATCTTTAATTTCTGCATTAGAAACCTTGTTGTTCTTTAGGTCCACCCCGTCAAAAAGACTTGTATATTTTTTGATAGCTTCATCGCCTTTCTGGCTTACCTCGTTAAAAACCTCGCTCACGGTTGCCTCTATGTCTTCAATGGTCTGTGTAGGCCTTTTTAAAACCTCGTTCCATTGGCTTCTTGTTGGATTGTATATTTTGTTCATTTTGTTCGTTGTTCGTTAATAAGATAAAAACCTTAATTCTTTAACTTAATTCCTTTTATCATTTTTAATAAATCACACCACCATTTTTTCAATAGGGCAAACCAAAATACCTTCTGCCCCAATGGCCTTGAGTTCGTCTATAATTTCCCAAAAACGGTCTTTGTTGATAACCGTATGTATGGAGCTCCAGCCTTCTTCTGCCAAAGGAAGCACTGTTGGGCTGCGCATTCCCGGTAAAAGCTCTATTATTTTGTCAATTTTATCATTTGGAGCATTTAAAAGCACATATTTAGAGTCGCGGGCCTTTAAAACAGATTGTATCCTAAACCTAAGTTTTTCTATGGATGTCCGCATTTCCGGACTTATTGTTGGGGAGGCTACTAAAACGGCTTCGCTCCTTAAAATGGTAATTGCTTCTTTTAAATTATTTTTAAACAACGTGCTCCCACTGGAAACAATATCAACAATGGCATCGGCCAAACCTATATTCGGGGCAATCTCCACCGAACCGTTAATTATATGAAGCTCGGCATTTATTTTTTCCCTTTGAAGGAATTCATTGACTGTATTTGGATACGAAGTGGCTATTTTTTTACCTTCCAAATCTTTTACCGATTTGAATTTAAAGTTTTTGGGCACTGCCAAAGACACCTTGCATTTAGAAAACCCCAATTTTTCAATTACTTCCAGGTCCCTGCCTTTTTCAATCAATAAGTTTTCCCCCACAATGGCCAAGTCTACCACGCCATCCCTTAAATATTGTGGGATGTCCCCGTTTCGCAAATACATAACTTCCAACGGGAAATTGCGCGCCGATGCCTTTAATTGATCTCTGCCATTATCAATGGATATCCCGCAATCTTTAAGAATCCGTAAGGAATCTTCGTTAAGCCTGCCCGATTTTTGAATAGCGATCCTTATTTTTTTTTCTTCCATTTCTATTTCGTCTTGTTGGTAATTATTTAATGTAAATAAAAAAACCCGTTTGATGTTACTCAAACGGGTTTTACATATGTTTTAAAATTGTACATAGCATTTTTACCTCGCTTGAGTGCAAGTATAAAAATGATGATGATGTACAGTGTTGAAATTCATTTTCTTTTAATCTTGTTACAAATTTAAGTCATTTAAAAAATGGTTTCCAAATAATATTTTACTTTTTTAGTTAAAATTGTAAAAATATATCGATTTTCCATGCAATAGTTATATTTAAAAAATATGGTACGTTTTTTTTCATATTCATGCATACACACAACCCCTTTAATAGCTCCATAAGGCATGTAAAACGTTATTGACATAACAAAATTACATAATAAAGGTTTGGTTCTTTTTATGCCATATAATTAAAAAATAATATCTTGTGCCACATTTAAACATTAAAAACAAATTTTACATTAATACAATGAGAACTTTATATGCTATTTTATTGGTAGTATTTGCTAGCACAACCGTTTTTGCACAAAGCAAGAAAGACTTAAAAGAAGAGGTCGCAAAATTGAACGATCAGCTTAAAGTTTTAAACCAAACCCAGGCCGACCTAAGTTTGGCACAAACAAAAGTTTCTAGCTTAGAAAACCAAGTAGATGAGCTTAAACACACAAACGAGCAATTGCTCAACAACATGAACAAGTTTTTGTCTACATCCACGCAACAATCCAACAGTATTGGTAAAACACTGGAGGCCCTAAACAAAAAAGAAGCACAATTAAAACAAGTAAGAGACGTCTACAGTGCCAACGACTCCATTGCTTTTTTGGTTCTTACTGACCTTAAAAAAACCTTAGGAGAAAATGCCCAGATTGGTGTTGAAAAAGGGTCTATTTTAATTAAAATGGACAATGGTTTTCTTTATGGAGACAAGGCAGATAATGCTAAAATAGAAGAACCGGCCAAAGAATTTGTAGGAAGAATTTCTGCAGTAATCAATAAATACGAATCCCTTATGGTTTCTGTTCAAAGCAGCGGAGGCGACTGGAATACCAATTCGTTAAGGGCGGCTTCGATCTCGGAATTATTGTTGGAAAGTTACAATGTAGCGCCTGCCAGACTTAAATCTACAATTACGGCGGGGGGAAGCAATGTTTCCTATGTTTTTCTTCATCCGGACTTTAATGCTTTCTACCTTGACATACGTGACGAATTAAAAAGCACAAACTAAAAACACATATAAGTATCATCCATTTTGGATAAAGAATTAATTATTTTAAGGCTTCCATGTTTAATATGGAGGCCTTTTTTTAGTTCTTGAAACAATAAAAACGTCACATATATTATCTATCAGCCTTATTCATCAATTTAATTATCTCAATTTTATTAAAATTAGTCAGTAATTAGTATTTTTATATACCCAAACTAATATTTAATGATTACTGAATAATGATAAAACTTACCCTTTTTCTCCTTCAAATAGACAGCACACCCCTTTTTAAAATAGATAATAACAACCACTTGTATATTTTTATTGCAGGACTGGTTATAGCATTTATTATAGGGTACAGAATTGGATATTCCATAAAAAAACATGCCCATAAAAGTGAACTGGAAAAATGCATGCTCGAAAAAACCAGGCTTTCCAATCATTTAAAAAAAGAACCCCTTTCCTTCACTGAAGACAATACCATTAAAGCAATTCAAACGCGCGGAAGAAGCGGCATGGCCTTGGATACAGATATTAAGGTAGCTACTGTAAAAAAACAAAAAATCACAAAAAAACTGGATTTCTCTAAAATTGGTGTCGCCACCGAAGCAAACAAAGACGATTTAAAGCGTATTGAAGGGATTGGCCCTTTTATTGAAAAAAAACTAAACAGTATTGGTCTTTTTAAATACGATCAACTTAGCAGATTAACCGATGATGACATTGAAGTAGTAACGGAGCTTATCGAGTTTTTCCCCGGCAGGATCAAAAGAGACGATTGGAAAGGGAAAGCACAAAAACTTAAAGAAGAAAATACTAAAAAGGTATAGCAGGGTTTTCTTTAACTATTTTATCGGAAAAATTAATCAAAAAATAAATCCCGGAACAAACTTAAAATTTTTCCGGGATTTATTTTTTTTATACCAATGGAAGATTATCCTTCAAGAATTTGTGCGGCATGGTCCTTGGTCTTTACTTTATCAATTACGCGCTCCACTACTCCATTTTCATCAATAATAAAAGTTTTTCTGTGAATTCCGTCGTATTCCCTGCCCATAAATTTTTTACGCCCCCAAACTCCAAAAGCATTGATCACCGTTTTATCTTCATCAGCTAGAAGCGGAAAGGGAAATTCGTATTTATTTTTAAAATTAGTTTGCCTCCTCTGGGAATCGGCACTAACGCCAAGCAAATTATATCCTTTTGCCTTTAACTCTTGATAGTTGTCCCTCAAATTACATGCTTCGGCGGTACAGCCGGGCGTGCTTGCTTTTGGGTAAAAAAATACAATGAGTTTTTTTCCTTTGTAATCGGCCAAGGTTATGCTATTTCCATCTTGGTCCTTTGCCGTAAATGCAGGTACTTTGTCTCCTGCTTGCAGTGTATCCATAAACAATTTTTTATTTGTAATATGTTCGGTTATTTTTGTCTAAAATTACAAAAAATGACCAAAGCAGAAAAGGTTGACTTTATCAGGAACACATTAAATAGCATATATCCCACGGTACCAATCCCTTTAGACCATACAGATCCATATACGCTTTTAATTGCCGTATTGCTTTCTGCACAAAGTACAGATGCGCGCGTTAACCAAATAACCCCGTTATTGTTCAGCAGGGCTTCGAACCCGTACCAAATGGTGAAATTGTCAATAGACGAAATACGAGATATTATAAGGCCCGTGGGGCTATCGCCTATGAAATCTAAAGGAATATACGGGTTGTCCCGTATTTTAATCGATAAATACAATGGAGAAGTCCCCGCAGATTTTGAAGCTTTGGAATCGTTGCCTGCCGTTGGCCATAAAACGGCCAGTGTAGTTATGTCTCAAGCTTTTGGCATTCCTGCTTTTCCAGTTGACACCCATATCCATAGGCTGATGTACCGATGGGGCCTGTCTAACGGGAAAAATGTAACCCAGACCGAAAAAGACGCTAAAAGGCTGTTCCCAAAAGCATCGTGGAACAAGCTTCATCTGCAAATTATTTATTATGCACGGGAATTTTCACCGGCACGGGGCTGGAATCTTGAAAAAGACATTATCACAAATACTATCGGTAGAAAATCGGTGATTAAGGAATATCAGTCCAAAACTAAAAAGACCCGCTAAAATATTAGCAGGTCTTTTCAGAAAAAGTTTAATTGAGTAAGGACTCAAATTCATACTCTTTGTACTTCATAACACTTAAAGCCTTAGAATAACTAAGTAAAAATTCAATAGTTGATTCTTTGGGATTTAATAAATCTGATTTTGATTCTTGAAAAGTGTAAAGTTTAGCCATGCCCCAAATTTTTATAATATATTTAAATAACGGGGCTTGCATATTAATATTGTGCTAGTTTGTTAAAACTATGTTATTCTTTTCTACCATCTTCCTCAAATTAATTATTGCATAACGCATTCTTCCCAAAGCTGTATTAATACTTACGTTTGTTTGTTCTGATATTTCTTTGAAGCTCATGTCTTTGTACAAGCGCATGATAAGCACCTCTTTCTGGTCTTCCGGCAATTCGTCTATAAGCTTTTTTACATCGGTCTCCACTTGATTTTTAATAAGTTGCTTTTCAGCATTCAAAGAAGGGTCACCAAGCACGGAAAAAATATTAAAATCGTCGCTGCCTTCAAATTTGGGCATCCTGGAGCTCTTTCTAAAATGATCTATTACAAGGTTATGGGCAATGCGCATAACCCAAGGCAAGAATTTACCTTCCTCGTTGTAATTACCTCTTTTTAATGTTTTAATGACTTTAATAAAAGTGTCTTGAAAAATATCTTCAGTAATATCCCTGTCGTAAACTTTTGAAAATATAAAACTATAAATCCTGTGCGAATGTCTGTTAATTAAAATTTCCAATGATTTTTCGTCGCCTTTTATATAACTCGCCACTAAGGCAGAGTCTTGAAGAATTTGCTCCATACAATTACTTTTTAATAATAAAACACCAATCCCCATCAAGGATGCGCTTTGTTAATTCATTAATTTTTAAAAAGTAATTTTATGATATAGGCGTTCGTTTTAGCAATGATAGGCACCAAATATAATATTTTTCTTAAAAAAATCACAAATTTTTTTCTCAAAAACTCAATTTTCTTTTTAACCCCCAACTTCTAAAGCTGAAATTAGATTGTTATCTTTGTGGTTTGTTTTATTGTTATGACAGATATTTCTACTGTAAATCCGAAGGAAAATATTATAATTAAAGGGGCCAAACTTCACAACCTAAAAAACATCAATGTTGTTATTCCCCGAAACAAACTGGTTGTAATTACCGGGCTTTCCGGTAGCGGGAAATCCTCTTTGGCCTTTGATACGCTTTATGCAGAAGGACAGCGCCGTTATGTAGAAAGCCTTTCTTCGTATGCGCGTCAATTTTTGGGCCGGCTTAACAAACCCAAGGTAGATTATATAAAAGGTATTGCTCCTGCCATTGCCATAGAACAAAAAGTAAATTCCACCAATCCCCGGTCTACCGTTGGGACTACTACCGAAATATATGACTATTTAAAACTCTTGTATGCCCGCATAGGCCGCACCTATTCCCCTATTTCGGGCCAAGAAGTTAAAAAAAATACCGTTACCGATGTTATCAATTTTGTAAAAAGCTTCGAGGAACGTAGTAAATTGTTGTTGTTGGCCCAAGTACATATACCGGAAGATAGAAGCGTTTTAAAAACACTGGAAATATTATCGCAACAAGGCTATGCCCGAATTAAATATAAAAATGAAGTACTTAGAATTGATGAAATCGAAGAAGAAATAGGTCATGATTTCTATTTGGTGATAGATCGGATTATTGTGAAGGACGATGAAGATTTTTACAACCGTTTGGCCGATGCCGTCGATACTGCTTTTTTTGAAGGGAAAGGAAAATGTATTATTGAAAACCTTGATAATAACAAACAAACACTTTTTAGCAATAAATTTGAATTGGACGGGAGGCAGTTCCTGGAACCCAACATTCATCTTTTTAGTTTTAACAACCCCTACGGAGCTTGCCCGCGTTGCGAAGGTTATGGGGATGTAATTGGCCTTGACGAAGATTTAATAGTTCCCAACACAGGATTGTCTATTTACGAAAATGCCATTTTTGCATGGCGTGGCGAAAGCATGAGCTGGTACCGCGATCAATTAGTGAACAATGCCTATAAATTTGATTTTCCTATCCATAAACCGTGGTTTGAACTATCGGAAGCGCAAAAGGAACTGGTCTGGAAAGGGAATAAATATTTTACCGGATTGACCGATTTTTTTAATGAACTGGAAGAAAAAAGCTATAAAATACAAAACCGGGTGATGCTCTCCCGCTACCGCGGAAAAACTAAATGTTCGCTCTGTAAGGGGAAAAGGCTTCGCGAGGAAGCCAATTATGTAAAAGTTGACGGGAAAACCATTACCGATTTGGTTGAAATGCCGTTGCATACCTTAAAGAATCATTTCAATGGCATTTCATTAAACGAAAACGAGATTGCTATTTCCCAGCGTTTATTAAAGGAAATCAACAATCGTTTAGGCTTTTTAAGCAATGTAGGCCTAGATTACCTCACCCTCAACAGAAAATCCAACACACTCTCTGGAGGTGAATCCCAGCGGATAAACTTGGCTACATCGCTCGGGAGCAGTTTGGTGGGGTCTATGTATATTTTGGACGAGCCCAGTATTGGACTCCACCCAAAAGATACCGAAAAGCTCATTACCGTATTACAATCTTTACGGGACTTGGGCAATACGGTTATTGTGGTGGAACACGACGAAGATATCATGAAAGCCGCCGATGAAATTATAGATATTGGCCCAGAGGCCGGAACGCTCGGTGGCGAAGTGGTTGCTACGGGAAGTTTTGGAGAGATTGTAAAATTAAACTCGCTTACCGCCAAATACCTAAGCGGTAAAGACCAAATTACGGTGCCGGGAGAACGTAGAAAATACAAAAACTATATAAAAATAAAAGGCGCGCGCGAAAATAACCTTAACAATATAGATATTACCTTTCCCTTGAACACCTTAACCATAGTTACAGGTGTCTCGGGAAGCGGTAAAAGTACGTTGGTAAAAAAATTGTTATACCCCGCTATTTTAAAAGAAACCGGCGGATATGGTGAAAAAGCCGGGCAATTTTCGGGAATAGAAGGAGAATACGGCAGTTTGGCATCGGTAGAATTTGTAGACCAAAATCCCATTGGGCGCTCTTCACGTTCCAATCCGGTAACTTACATAAAAGCTTACGACGATATAAGAACCCTTTTTTCCAAACAAAAACTTTCAAAAATGAGGGGCTATCAGCCAAAGCATTTTTCGTTCAATGTTGATGGTGGTCGCTGCGAAACCTGTAAAGGAGAAGGCGAAGTAACCATTGAAATGCAGTTCATGGCCGATGTCCATTTGGAATGCGAGACCTGTGGCGGGAAACGTTTTAAAAAAGATATCCTGGAAGTTAAGTTTAACGATAAAAACATTGATGATATCCTCAATTTAACCATTGATGATGCCGTTGCTTTTTTTCAAAAAAACAAGGAAAAGAAAATTGTATCCAAGCTTCAACCGTTACAAGACGTAGGCCTTGGTTATGTAACCCTTGGGCAATCATCCTCTACCCTTTCCGGTGGCGAGGCCCAACGTATAAAACTGGCTTCGTTCTTGGTGAAAGGGCAAACTAAAAAGAAAACGCTCTTTATTTTTGACGAGCCCACAACGGGACTTCATTTTCACGACATAAAAAAACTGCTAAAGTCCTTTAATGCTTTAATAGAAAAAGGACATTCCATTATTGTCGTGGAGCACAACCTGGACCTTATAAAATGTGCCGATTACATTATCGACCTTGGCCCCGGCGGTGGCGAAAAGGGCGGAAATCTTGTGGCTGCAGGAACTCCAGAAGAAATTGTTAAAGTAAAGGAAAGCCATACCGGTCATTTTTTAAAAGATAAACTATAAAGTAACTCTTACTGAAATTAAAAGAGTTGAACTGAAGTATTCGTCTGAAAGTGAAATTATTGGTTCCTGTGGAGAAAAGACAACGGAAAAACTATATTTTAACGAGAACAATCTACTGGAAAGCAATTGGAAGGCTTGCGATGGCCCGGACTTGTATATAAAGTGACCATAATTGACTAATTTTTTCATAACCTGAGTTCGATTAATATTCCAGGGTGATTTTTATCATATAAAAAAAGAAATAGCCGTATATTTAATTAACTGATAACTAATA